>CAWUZD010000016.1:0-14636 GCA_963926925.1 uncultured Lactobacillaceae bacterium | reverse complement strand
TTCTTAACGTAGTCGGCGTGACCTGGGGCATCGATGTGAGCGTAGTGACGCTTTTCTGTTTCGTATTCAACGTGAGCTGTGTTGATAGTGATACCACGTTCCTTTTCTTCTGGTGCGGCATCGATATCAGCATAGTCTTCAGCTTTAGCTAAGCCCTTTTCTGATAAAACTTTAGTAATAGCAGCAGTTAATGTTGTTTTACCATGGTCAACGTGACCGATTGTCCCAATGTTTACATGGGGTTTTGTACGTTCATAATGTTCTTTTTCAGCCATTAAGTGTACCCTCCTGTATTATTAAGCTTGTAAAACAAGCTTTTGATTTTTATTATACTACTTTTTACGTAGAAAGCAAAATAAAAAGTTTTACTAATTAAAGTAAACTTGTTTGAATCTGATTATAGACAATTAAAATCAGATTGTAAATGCTTTTACGAAGATTATTTAAACCACATATTCAGTATAATAAATCATCACCAATTTGCAAGCTTTTTTTTAACCATTTTAATTCTTTATCGAAATTAATTTTTCTACCGTGTAACCAATCACAATATCCTTATGCCCATAGTTGCGGATTAGTAATAACTTGATCAGCACATGGATACAAAGTAGCAGCATCTAATTGCATTTGGGCTTTAAAAGTTGCCAATAATTGTGGTTGATCAATACTTAATTTTTGCTCAAGAATTTGTGTAATTTTTAATTGTTGCTTGCTCGCATTCATTTTAGGCAAATCAGCTGGAACAGTTGTTTTACTTTCACCAAAATATAAATACGCAATTTCATGGTGATAATTTAATTGCCGTAACTGATCTAATAAATAGCCTCGTAATAATGGTGATAAATACGGATCTTGCAAAACAAAACGTGCCATTGTAATAAAACTATCATAAGGTAGATATTCTGCTTGCTGTAATCCTTGCATTTGTGCAAATAACAGTTTATCACCCAAGTGCATTAATTCACGTTGCAATTTAGCAATTGCTGCAGCGTGATGTTGCTGATAATCAGCTTCACTAGTTTTTATCTGCTGACATTGTTGTAATGTTAGTGTTTTACTTTGATAATAAACACACCAACTAGTAATAAAACGATGTTGATGCAACAAGACTTGCAAATATAATTCGGTTAAATCACGTTGTGTTAAGTAATCATTTAAATAATCATTAATTAGTTGTGCCGCTTGATCATATTGTTTAATATGCATCAAAGCCTGCACTAATTGTTGATTAATTAATAAACTTTGGGATAAATCATAAGCTTGTTGATAAAGCTTTGTCGCTTGTAACCAATTATTTTGCTTTTGTGCTTGCGCAGCTTGTTGCATTAAGGTAGGTACATTACTTATTGTCATTTTTCTTCTTATCAGCATTCATTTCCATAATAATTGGTAAAATTACTGGATGACGATGAGTTTGATCATACAAGTAACGATTCAATTTTTCACGAATATCTTGTTTCAAGTGACTCCAATCATATTCTTGCTTATTGAGGTTATCTTGAACAGTTTTGATAATTAAATCAGAACTATCATGAATTAAATCCTTACTTGTTTTCATATAAACAAAACCGCGTGAAGTGATTCGTGGCCGTGCCACAATTTTATTATGCTTACGATCAATTGTTACTACAGCAATGAAAATACCATCTTCTGATAATAACTTCCGATCACGTAATACAATATTACCAATATCACCAACACCAATACCGTCAATCATTGTATTACCTGAATCAACATGACCAGCTAAATATAATTTATGATGATCATAACTAATAACATCACCGATTCGTGGCATCAAAATATGGTCATAAGGCATCCCTAATTCATGGGCAATTTTAGCATGTGCATCTAATAACCGGTATTCACCTTGAACCGGAATTAAATATTGTGGTTTCAAAAGATTAAGCATCAATTGCAAGTCGTTTTTATTAGCATTACCAGCTGCATGTAAATCATCACTAATTGCCTTAACATCAGCTCCAGCCCGATAAATCATATCACGGGTCTTAGCCACGGTTGTTTCCATAGCATAAGTTGGTGTAGTAACAATAAATACCAAGTCAGTTGGTTGAATACTTGTCAAATGATGCTTATTAGTAGCCATTTGTTGCAATTCGCGAATTGGTTCACCCATCTTGCCTGCTTCCAAAATAACTGTTTCAGAAGGATCAAGTTGGTCTAATTGTGATTCAGGTACTAATAAATCTTCACTTGGTAAGTGCAAATAATCTAACTTCAAAGCCGTTTGAATAATTTGTTCTAAGTCACGACCAGTTAATACTACCTTACGATGTGTCCGGTAAGCTGCATTAAGTACTTGTTGAATACGTAAAATATTAGATGCAACTGCAGCAACAATCACACGACCATTTTGATATTGAAAAACTTCTTCAATATAACTACAAATATCATGTTCACTAGTATGTTCATATGGTGATTCAGCATTAGCAGAATCGCTTAATAATGCTAAAACATTGTCTTTGCCAATTTCAGCTAAGCGTGCTAAATCAGTTTGATAAAGTGGCAATGCTGATTGATCAAATTTAAAGTCACCTGTATATACAATTTGACCAACATCAGTTTTAACCACAATTCCCAAAGAATCAGGAATTGAATGTGTTGTCTTAAAAAATGAAACAGTAGCATGCTTAAAATCAATCATTGTATCTTCATCAATGATATGAAAATTATTAAAGTGTTTAGCACGCCGGTCATCTGCTACTCGTAATTTAGCTAAAGTAATTGTTAATTTAGAACCAAATACAGGAATATCATGTTTAGCAACTAAATATGGTAAAGCACCAATCGCATCAGCATGACCATGGGTTAAAAAGATACCAGCAACCCGGTCAATGTTTTCTTCTAAATAAGTAAAATCAGGAATAACGACATCAATTCCCAATAATTCGTTTTCAGGGTACTTTAAACCACAATCAAGTACAAAAATTTCATCATCAACTTCAACGGCATAAATATTTTTCCCATTTTCACGAACGCCGCCTAAGGGAATAATTTTTACTTGACTCATATTTTCACCTCATCATTAAACGTATTTTCCGTACATAATCAATAAGTCAAGTTTATCATAATCATTGGTATAAGACCAACGTGGCTACAATAACTTGCTAGTAGTATCAATGTTCATTAAGATAGCATGAATATCAATTAAATTAACTAAACCACTAATCCGCAATGATAATAATTGTGAATTATAACCAGCAATACTAAAAATAGCTTGGGCCTGTTGTTCATCTTGTAAAGTTGGATTAATAACAACTTGTTTATGTGCCATTAATGCCATATTTACTGCATAAATTGGTTGCTTGCTAACGACACTGTCATTTAAGGCTAATAAATCAGCATAAAGATTTGATACTAATAAATTACCGTTATCATTAATCGTAACAGTCGCTAATTTATTAATTGGCAAATGAAGTGCTGCTAAAGCATTAACAATAAAATTAGTCCAATCATCAAGGTTAATGTGTTGTGGTATTAATAAATGATGCACATCAGCATCAACACCCGCAATCACTTGTGTATCACCATATAACCACATTGCTGAAGTTACTGGTAAAACATGTGGTTTATCAGTAAGCAATAACTGTCGTTTAATAAATTGATATTCATGATAATAATTATTAGTTTGCTTACCAATTAATGGTAAAATTTGCTGTTCCTTACCAATTTGTGCAATAAATTTAATTAATGGTAATAACTGTTCATATGCATATTTAAAACCAACAATTACTTCTGTACGTGACAATGCTGCAAATTTTCCTTCAGCCAACACAATGCCAAGATAATTACTAACTATTAATAAATGATTAGCAGTATTCTGACCAATCCGCCACCGCAAATTTACTGCTTGCACATTAAGTGCAATTAATGGTTGTGCCAAGGGCAAGTGCATTTGCCAGCAAAGCAAACTTAATCCCATTGAAATTAAAGTAACTAAATTAATATTATTAGCATTACCCCAAACATTAATATCAAAAACAACTGGAGTGAATTTTTGCGTTGTCATCGTCTGTAAAAATGCTTCTAATAACAAATTAATTAAAACTGGTTGCTTAAAAGAATGATTAATAGTTATTAATTGCTGAGTATCATGATTAATAGTCCCGGTAATTAATACAGCAACATCAGCTAACTTTAGCATGATTGTATTACCAGTTAATTGATTCATTTCTATTTGTACCATTTGGTCACCCAAATGCGTACGGTATATTCTTCTATCCATGTTAATTTCCCTATATAAACAAAAAACCGGTGATACTATCACCGGTTTGCAAACGTCTAATAATAAAATTACCGACGTAAGCCTAAACGCTTGATTAATTCACGATAACGAACAACATCAGTCCGACGTAAGTATGCTAATAAGTTACGACGATGACCAACTTTCTTCATTAAACCAACATATGAATGATGGTCCTTCTTATGAACTGATAAGTGATCGTTTAAAGCAACGATTTCAGCTGTTAAAACAGCAACTTGAACTTCGATTGAACCTGTATCGCCATCATGACGTGCATATTCTTTAATAATTTCTTGTTTTTGCTTTTGTGAAATAGCCATTAATATCACCCTTGATTAAATTATTACACCAATAACTGAGTAAAACGTTGGTGGATCGTTAAACAAAGAAATGGTGTTAAAAAACTACTTTTTTACTCTACATAAATTTTTGATAAAAAGCAAGTCTTAATTTCGCATTAATTTATTAATTTTTAGTCAAGTAAATTAACTTGACTAGTTGCAATGTTAGTTATGCTTATGTATAATAACGCTTGTGCAATATTCGTAAATACTTTTTTTGAAATTTTCGGAGGTGAAATTCATGCCACAAATTAAATCAGCAATCAAGCGTGTTAAAACACAAGCTAAAGCTAATGCTCGTAATGCTTCTGAATTAAGCGCTTTGCGGACAGCTATTAAAAAATTTAAGAATGCACAAGCTGCAGGTGCTGAAAATGCTCCTGAATTATTAAAATCTGCTATTAGTGCAATTGATAAAGCAGAAACTAAAGGTTTAATTCATGCTAACAAAGCTAACCGTGATAAATCACGTTTAAACCAATTAGCTAACGCTAACAAATAATAACTGATAATAATTAATTATTATAAAAAAGAACGAATACTATTAAGTATTCGTTCTTTTTTTAATATTTATACTTAGTAAAATGCAAAACAAACAATTCAAATAATAGTTGCCGATTTACCTGTTTTGACTGCATTTCAACTGCTAATTTTTCTGATCCTAAATAAGCATGCATTAAATCACTCTTAGACATTTGCCGTACTTGCTGAAGTGCAATTTTAATTCGGTATGGATGAACTTTTAATTTGGCTGCTAACGCTCTTTGACTATAACCTTTATCCTGCATAATTTTAACTTGCAAAAGTAATCTAAATTGATTTAATAAAACCGCATTTAATTTAATGGGATCTTCTTGTTGAAGAATTAGCATTTTATATTGTTTCAAAGCTAATTGCGCATTGCGTCTTAAAATCGCATTCACAAGATCAAAAACATTATCTTCTAACTTGGGTGTTACTAAATTTTCAATAGCATTATTAGTAATCTCCTTGCTAGTTTGAGCATATAGCAAGAGTTTGGGCAATTGTGCCATCATTAGCGAAAAATCAGCATCAGTTCGTTGAATTAGCATCTGTAATGCTTGTGAAGTAATCTTAACCTTGTGCTGTTTTAATTCATATTGAAAGGCTTCACGCGCAGCTCGTTCGGAAAGTTTAGCCGTATCAACAATTGTTGCTTGGTTACGTAATGCTTTGACCACTTTCTTACGTTCATCTAACTTAGCATATGGCGCAAATATCACCAAAATAGTTGTTAATGTTGGATTGTTAATATACTTAATAAAATCATCATATTGTTGATTAATTTTATCCCTTTCACCTGTCAAAAATAACGGATTGGTTAAAAATACTAAACGCCGATCACCAAAAAAAGGCACACTCATCGCATCATCTAAAACCGTTGATAATGGTGTTTCACTTAGATTATATTGACTAAAATTTAATTCTTTTTCTTCAGGTGATAATATTTGTTCAAATTGTTGTTGTGCTGCTGTTTGTAAATAATTTTCTGCTCCTGATACCAAATAAAGTGGCGCAATATCTTGTGCAGTTAGTTTTTGTGATAATTCAGTTACATTCATTCTTTTTAATCACTTTCGATAAGTATTCCATTGAGCTTGACCAAAATAATTATATTGATAAGTTATCATGCCCACCTTAGCCGTATTAAGATAAGCAACATGATTATTTTGCAAAATATCTAATGTTGCCTGATGCGGATGACCATAACGATTATGTCGTCCGGCTGAAATTAATGCTATTTGCGGTTTAATTTTATGAATAAATGCGGGAGCACTACTAGTACGACTCCCATGATGACCTACCTTTAGAAAATCAACCCGTAATTGCGGATAATTTTGTAATATCTGTAATTCCCCTTCACGATCCAAATCACCCGTAAATAGCCAACGTTGGTGATTAATCACCGTATAAATTGTTAATGAATCATGATTAGTGCCAATACCAGGTTGCGTTGGTAAAATTACATATAAACGTTGCTTACCATACTGAATAACATCCCCTGCTAATACAGCACGTAAGTGAATTTCACTCAAATATGGTTTAATTTTACGAACAAAATTATGATTAGCAAGTAATCCTTCAGCAAATACCAACTCTTTTACCTTACATAATTTTAAAATAACTGGCAAATCACCAATATGATCAGCATCCTGATGACTAACAATGACAGCATCTAATTTGTTAATACCGCGACTATGTAAGTAATTAACAATAGTTGTCTGCGCCCGCGTTGTGGTTGCTCGTTGCTGATTAAACGCTAATTTACCGCCAGTATCAATCAAAACATTATAACGATGACTAAGTCCTTCTAATAAGATAGCATCACCTTGCCCAATATCAAAGATAACAACCCGCCCATTAAGTGGATAATAATGACAAAGTGCAATCACCATATAAGTAATAATTAATAATAAATTAGCTCGATACATTAGCTGTTGACGCTTAAGCAACCAATAACACGTAACACTAATTAATATTAACAAACTCAGTAATGACAAACTACCAAAAGGTAATTGGGTCCAACGAAATTGGGCAATTTTTTGCAATATCACTACGTTGGTACGTAAGACTAATTCGCTAAATTTAGCAATAATAGCCAATTGCGGCCCTAAAATCCCCGTTAAATAAACTAATGGTAATAAAAAATAATTAAAAATAGGTGCAAAAATGAAGTTAATAATAATTGGTAACGTTAAAAACTGATAATTAAAGTAAATTAAAATAGGTAAACTAACAATATAAATAATTAAATGACGTTGCCAAGTTGAATAATCACGTAAATAGATTATTAACAATGATAATAAATAACTAAGCACGCCACCCAGGGTAAATAACAAATAAGGTTGCCAAAATAAATTAATAATAACAACAATACTCCACAATGACAAACGTGAACAAGCAAAATGCCAATGTTTAATAATAATTTGTAACCATGCTAATAATGCCGCACGTTTAATGTCAATGCTTTGACCAGCAATAATTACATAAACTGGTAAAATTATCAAAAAAATGATTTCTAAAGTTTCTTTAGTAATTCTACAATGATTACCTAGTTTTAGAATAATTTGTAAAATAATAAAAACATGTAAACCCGATAAGCTAAATAAATGAATAATGCCTAATTTATTTAAGCTTTGCCGATATTCATTAAAATCATCATCATTATTACCTAAAATTAAACTTTGGGCATGCAATTGTGACCAATGCGGTAATTTTTGAAGATACAAAAATATTTGCTTACGAAAAATATGAATTAATGCTAATAATGATTGCTGTTTTGCAAATAATAACGAAGGTTGCGCATTATATTTAACACGATATGCAATATGATGCTGTTGCCATAAATAATTTGCATAATCAAATTCAGCTTCATTAGTAGCATGTTGCATTAACTGATACGCTTGCTTATTACTAAGCCAACACGGTTGCGTAAGCCGTTGGTAAAATTGCCGTTGCGCGTAATCTTTACAATAAATAACACCATAAACCGGATAACCATCATTAGTTTTTCCTTTGAATTTAACATTACTAGACGTTACTTGCCAATCATCAGGCCACACCCGAATTAAACTACCATGTGGAGGTGTTGGATGTTGATTAAGCTGATACCAACAATTAATACTAGTAATAATAAAAAAACAAACACTAATGATTATTAAACCTAAATTATGGGTCTTAATAATACGTATAATAACAATAATGAGAACTACACACCATAACCATTGACCTGATAGTAACCAATAATTAGTAATAATAATTACAGTCGTAGCTAAAAAAAGTAAATTACTAGCATCCCATTCACTAAACACACAAATTGGGTTTAAGCATCTCAAGTGTCTTTTCTCCAATACCAGCAACTTGTTTCAAATCATCTACCGTTTTAAACTTACCGTTTTCATTCCGATAATTAATAATTTTTTCAGCTTTTTTAGGGCCAACTCCTGATAATTTTTGTAAATCAGTAGCTGTGGCAGTATTTAAATTAATTTGATTATTACTTTTATCACTATTACTACTATTGGATGCTGGATTATCATCGTTATTAACAGGATGATTAGCAGCAATTACTAAGTCACTTGTTTCAATATTTTCACCTTGTTTAGGAATATAAAAACTGTCTTGATCTTTTAATTGCTGCGCTAAATTTAATTTGCGTGTATCGGCATCAGGTTGTAAACCGCCTGCTTGTTGTAATGCATCAAATAAACGTTGTTTTTTGTCATTTAATAAATAAATTCCAGGATGATTGACGGCACCTTTAATTTCAACATAAATATGCGTTGTACTATGTTGTTTACTTGCTAATGAACTATGCTTAGTAGTCGGTTTAGCATGTTGCGTTGCACTACTAAGCATGGCAAGATTATCATTTGTTTTATTATTGTTGTGATGACAATAACTAAAAATAAGCCCGCCTAAAAATAAGATAGCTAAAATAGCTAGATACCAAAAACGTTTTAAAAAATTAAGTATTCCTTCATACATACTTTGCATATTTTCACCTCATTATTTATTACTCCAATTTCATTATTTTTTAGTCAAAAAAATCACATTAGTTATGCCAAACCAATGTGATTTTAATTTAATGATATTCAGTTTCTAAATAATGCAATGCATCCTGAAAATTTTTAACTGGTACAATTTTCATCTTAGTATGTAAGTGCTTAGCTGTTTCAACAGCAACATCATAATTATTACGATATCCTGGATCAATAGCTTTTAATTCCTTAGTTGCTGGATAGTTTGGAGCAAAGAACACTTGTGCATGTGCTTCATTAGCAGCTACTACTTTTTTATCAATACCACCAATAATACCAACCGTACCATCAGAAGCCATCGTCCCAGTACCGGCGACCTTATGACCATGTAATAAATCACGATGTGCCAACTGACTATAAATTTGTAAAGTTAACATCAAGCCAGCTGAAGGACCACCGATATTACCCACATCAACGTTAATCGGAACTTGTGATTTAATACTACTTTTATCAGTTAATGTAATTCCTAAACCTGCTTGAGGATGTTTAGTACTACCTATATTAATTAGTTTATGAGTAGTTTGCTTAGTTTTACCATTACGCAAATAAGTAATTTTAATAGTTTGACCAACTTTTAAATGGTGAACATAATCAATAAATTGTTGTGAATTACTAAATGATTTACCATTGATTGCAGTAATAACATCACCAACTTGCAAGTCCTTCTTGAACTTCGAATTACGATTAACATCCATAATATAAACACCATCATATTTTGAATGACAAGTTACATTAGCTTGTTTACAAGCAACGCTAATCGCATTATTAATTGCTGTTTGCATATAATATTTTTGAACTTGCATATACTGACTACTAGTTTCTGAACCCATCAAATTATTTTGAGTAACAATGCTAGTATATGGCTGCATTTTGCTATATAAAATTAATGCTGGCGTTAATGGTCCGCGAATACCAACTGTCATTAACATAAACTTCCCTGACCAATGATCACGCTGGTGATTAACCTTAACTAATGGTGTTAAATTAGTTGCGGAACCGGGCGCTTCAGCATATTTATTAGTTGGCCAAAATAAAAACCAAAATAAAAAAACAATAAAAATGGTACTAACCAAATATAATAGCCAATTATGTTTACGCTTATAATTTGAGGACACTATTATATCACTTCACTTAATTAAATTTTTTAATGAGTGCGTTGGCAATACATTTAGGAACTAAATGATCAAGATCACCATGAAAACGCGCTACTTCTTTTACTAAACTAGACGCAATATAGGCATAACGTGGCTTAGTAAGCAAAAAGACCGTCTCAATATCATCGGCTAAATGACTATTCATTTGCGCAATATTATTTTCATATTCAAAGTCTTGCGAACTGCGTAAACCACGAATAATAAATTGTGCATGTAATTGATGAGCAACATTTACTGTTAAATCATCACTTTGGGCAATAACCGTAACATTATCAAGATCAGCAACAACCTGCTTAATTAAACTTAAACGCTCAGCCATTGAAAATAACGGTTGCTTAGCTGTATTTGATAAAACTGCAACAATCACTTTATCAAACAATTTAGCAGCACGTTTAATTAAATCAAGATGACCGTTCGTAAGTGGATCAAAACTTCCCGGAAAAATAGCAATTTTATTCATGATTACTACCTACATATTGAAAAATAGTCACTAATGTAATCCCATACTTTTGCTGACGAACTAATTCATAATTAGCAATCGGATCATAATTAACGGTTGTATCGGTTTCTGCTAAAACAACTGCATCAGGTGTTAATAAATGTAATTGTGCTAATTTAGTTAGAATCATCATAATTTTTTGTTGTTTGTATGGCGGATCTAATAAAACTAATGAAAACTGTTGCTGTTGCGTAGCTAAATATTGGAGAGCCTTAAAAGCATCCATTTTTAAAATAGTAAATTGCTCTGGATGTTTAGTAACCGCAACATTATTTTTAATTGTTTTAATAGCTGCATATTGATGATCAATTAAAAAAGCATGATCATAACCACGCGAAACAGCTTCAATACCTAAACCACCACTACCTGCATACAAATCCAAAACTTGACCTGTTTGCGGATAACGATTAAGAATATTAAACATCGCTTCTTTTACTTTGTCAGTCGTTGGACGAGTCTGCATTCCCGGTACAGCACTCAAACGTCGTCCGCCAAATTCACCAGATATTATTCTCATGTTTACGCCTCGTGTTTATTATTTAATGATGGATTTTGATAAAATGACAAACTATCCATTTCATTTGAAGTACCAGCTTCATTACCAACTTCTGGTTCAACTATAAAATTGGTCTTTAATTGACCACGTTTTGAAACTTGAACACGACGTACGAAACGTAAATGTTTTAAGGAACTTACTGTTTTCTCAACTTGATTTTGATCAACATATAAGTACACATACTTCATTCGTTTAGAAACATAGTATATGAGGCCATATTTTTGTAATGAACGCACTTGTTTTAAGTTGTTTATCCACACGGCAATGCCACAACGAGCTACTTCTTTAAACATTTTTATACTCCTTGTTTTAGTTGTTGCAACTGCAACTTCTTTTCATTAGCATCAACATTCAATACCACACCAATTGCAACTGATAATGCCATCATACTGGAACCACCATAACTAATAAATGGAAGAGTAACACCAGTAATTGGTAAAAGGCCAAGCATCCCACCAACATTGAAAACAGTTTGGACAAAAAGCCAAGTACCAACACCAAAGCAAATCAAAGCATTATATGAACGATGAGCGCGAATGCCTACCAAAATAATCCGTGCAATTAAGAAGAATAAGAGGGCTAAAATAACAACAGCACCTACTACTCCTAATTCTTCAGTAATAACTGACATAATGAAATCAGTATATGGTTCAGGTAAAAAGCCACGTTTTTGAATACTTTGACCAATACCACGGCCAAATACCCCACCATTGACAATCGCATAGTAAGAATTAACTAACTGTGTCCCGCCTGATTTTGCATATTTAAAGGGATGAGCAAAAGCCATAATCCGTTGGTACTGATAACTATGTTCAAGAAATGGTAATGGATAATTAACAAGTAAAAATAAAGCGAAACCAAAGGTAATTAATAATAAAATCGTCCATTTTAAACTACTCTTAGCTGGCATCCCACTTGTAAAAATCATTACCAAAATAATCGTTGCTAAAATGGTAAAACCACCAGTATCAGGTTGAATTAAAATTAAAATACCGAATCCAATAACAATAAATAATGCTGAGCGATTAATTTTGAAGAAATCAATTAAACCATTAGCATAAGTTTTACGCCGTCCAAATATATATGCTAAATATAAAATAACAGCTAATTTAGCTAATTCTGAAGGTTCAATATTAATCGGTCCAATTCTAATCCAAGCCGTTGCCCCATTAACAGCCGCATGGGGATCAAGATGAGCTAAGGCAACCAAACTAATTAATAAGATGCCAACAATTAAAATCAGTCCCTCATAAATTATCCTTTTATGAAGAATTTCATTACGCATGAAAAATAAAAAAATAACAATGATAAAAGACAAAATCGCATAAATAGCTTGTTTTTTCAAATAATAATTAGCACTTAGTCCCATTTGCATAACAGTACTTGAACTGGCTGAATAAACCATTACAATACCAATACATGTTAATAAAACAAAAGGTACTAAAACGTAGTAATCCATATATTTTAATTTATTCGCTATGCGGTTACGAATATTTTTCAAAATATAAATCTCCCTTTTTTTACACTAATAAAAATAATTATATCATACTAATTTTACCGTCTTTTTTAATATTCATTAATAAAAAAATGCTCTAAAGTTATTTAAATAAATAATAACTCTAGAGCATTTCGTAAACATTTTATATATTAATGGTTAATTATTTTTTGTTAGCAGCAATCTTCCGACGCTTGTCAGCCTTTTGCCGTTCACTAGTATTTAAGATCTTCTTCCGTAAACGTACACTTTCAGGTGTTACTTCACAGTATTCGTCATCATTCAAGAATTCAATTGATTCTTCTAATGTCAAATGCCGTGGTGTACGAATAGCAGCAGCGTGGTCCTTACCAGCAGCACGGGTATTAGTTAAGTTCTTACCCTTAGTAACGTTAACAGCAATATCGTTAGAACGTGAGTTTTCACCAACAATCATACCTTCGTATACTTCAGTACCAGCGTCAATGAATAACGTACCACGATCTTCAACTGATTGTAAGCTGTAAGTAGTTGCTGGGCCTTGGTTAATTGATACTAATGCACCATTAGTACGTCCTGGTTCCCAACCTTTAATAACTGGTAAGTACTTTTCAAAAGTATGGTTCATAATACCATAACCACCAGTTGAAGTTAAGAATTCAGTTGAATAACCAATTAAACCACGAGATGGCGCTAAAAATGTCAAACGTGTTTGACCATTAGCATCACTTTCCATGTTTTGCATTTCACCTTTACGTTGTGCCATAGCATCGATAACAGTACCAGTATATTCGTTAGGAACATCGATTTGTACTGTTTCGAATGGTTCGCAAAGAACACCATCAATATCACGATAAATAACTTCTGGACGTGATAATTGTAATTCGTAGCCTTCACGACGCATTTCTTCAACTAAAATTGACAAATGCAATTCACCACGACCGGAAACTGTCCATGAACCAGCACGATCAGTATCTTCAACACGTAAAGATACATCAGTATGTAATTGTGAACGAAGACGGTCTTCAAGTTGACGAGCAGTAACAAATTTACCTTCACGACCAGCAAATGGTGAATCATTTTGAGCGAATGTCATCTTCAAAGTTGGTTCATCAATCCGCAAAATTGGAAGTGGATCTTGATGATCAACTGGGGTAACTGTTTCACCAACGAAGATGTCACTCATTCCTGATACAGCAATCAAGTCACCAGCTTTAGCTTCATTGATTTCAACACGATTTAAACCAAAGAAACCAAAAATCTTAGTAACCCGGAAGTTTTGTACAGAACCATCTAACTTCAAAACAGAAACATTATCACCAATCTTGATCTTGCCACGGAAGACACGACCAATACCGATACGACCAACGTAATCATTATAATCAAGCATTGCAACTTGGAATTGTAATGGTTCGTCAGAATTATCAATTGGTGCTGGGATAGTTTTAAGAATAGTATCAAAAACTGGATCCATTGTGTGTTTTTGAGTTGATAAATCTGAATCTAAACTAGATGTACCATTAACAGCACTTGTATATACAACTGGGAATTCTAATTGATCATCATCAGCGCCTAATTCAATGAATAATTCCAAAACTTCATCGACAACTTCTTCTGGACGTGCACCGGGACGGTCAACTTTATTGATAACAACGATTGGAGTTAAGTGTTGTTCCAAAGCCTTCTTTAAAACAAAACGTGTTTGTGGCATTGTTCCTTCAAAAGCATCAACAATTAACAAGACACCGTCAACCATCTTCATGATACGTTCAACTTCACCACCGAAGTC
>CAWUZD010000015.1:0-33545 GCA_963926925.1 uncultured Lactobacillaceae bacterium | reverse complement strand
ACTTTTTGTTAATTTTAGTTGGTTTTTATTTACCTAATATTGGCGGTCTTTTTTATGGTCGTGCTTGGAATGCACCTTTCTTAATATATATGAATCAAAGTAATGATTATCATGATTTGGCCATCAATTCAATTAATTTAGACCAATTATTAAGAAGTAGTAATAAACTTAATTATCAAATTATGCAACCGTTAATGATTTTAATTACAATTTTAATTTTTGCGATTGTTGTTATTTATTTATTAAATTATCGTTTTGATTTGATGCATAATTTTGTTCCATTAGCCGCTTGGGTGGTATGGACTTGTTACTTATTCTTACCAGCTATGCATGAGCGTTATGATTTTGTAGTTGAAATCTTATTATTAATTGCTAGTTTTATTAGTATTAAGTATTTACCAATTTTTATGACAGTAATGATAATTGATAGTATCGTTTATTGTAATTATCTTTTTAATACCGGTGAAAATACTGCTGTATTAAGCGTAATTATGTTAATTACTTATGGAATTGATACATGCTTATTATTTATTAAAGGAAATAAAAAGAAGTTAATAATTCGACTTGATGAATAGGATAAATAGTATAAAATAACCTCAGTATTATTACTGAGGTTATTTTTTAATTATTTAAATGCAATATAAATTTGATGACTACGTGGAAATTCCACTTTCATTTTTTCTTTAAGAACACTAATACATTTTTCAGCACTTAATTTGCTAGCTTGGAAATGTTGGAAACCATTTTCAGTTAGTGAATATTTACCACCATTTTTGATGATTTCAATTTTACGATCACGTTTCCAAGTAGTAACAATTGCATGTAACTTACTACTTTCACGCATTCGTTTTTGAATCATAACAGGAGCGTTATTCCGGTTAATTAATTGCATTGCTTGTAACCTATCCTTTCCCATTTAATACTATTTTTATTGTAATCTAATTAACTGCAAAAAACATATAATAAGGAGAATTTTTTAATGTTAGGCAAAAGCCATGTTATTGTTAGTGAAGCTGTTTTACTATCATTAGCAACTAATCCTAAATATGAATTTGCTTTAAATACAAGTACTACTTCTAATGTTTTATGGTTTATGGGTGGTGTAGCCCTTGGTGCACTATTGCCTGATATTGATCAACCTGATTCAATTCTTGGTCGTTTTAATCCTTTAGCTAAAACATTGAAGCACCGTACTATTACACATACTTTATGGGCAGCAATTTTAGTGACATGGTTATGTTGGCATTTTGGCAATCATCAACCACTGTGGTATGGTTTAGCCCTTGGTTATTGGGCCCATTTGCTTGAAGACTTTTTTAGTCGTGAAAGTGTTCCGTGGTTATACCCACTTGTAAAGAAAAAATTTCATCATTGGGGTTATACCACTGGCGGTTGGTTTGAAAAAATTGTAGTAACCATTGCCTCGTTGGTGTTACTTTGGAAAGTAATCTGGATATTATTATTCTGACATTTCAGCACGTTCATGCTTACGCCGATCATGCCAAATAATTAATACTAAGAATACTAACAAAACAACCCCAATAAGTGCTGTTGTTCCGATACCATTGTAACCACGTAAGAAAGCATCTCCACCACAAGCATATAACCATGCTGAAGGAATAGCACCAATAATCATACACATAATTAATTGGTGCCACTTTAAATGTAATTTTGTAGCAGTATAGTTAGCAAAAACTGTTGGAATCATAGGTACAGCATAACCAATGGTTAAGCCTAATACGGGATGGCGCATGTTCATGATCATTGTAATGATCTTGCCATGTTTTTTGGATGATTTTGATAATCCAAAGTGTTGAATAACTAACATTGAGAGAATATTACCACAAACCATGCCAGCAACATTAATCAAAAATCCTAAGCGACGTCCTAAAAATACACCACTCACCACGCCAATTAATGAACCAGGAAAACCAGGAACAGCATCAGTCACTGTCATTAAAGCAAACAATAAAATAATATCTAAACTACCATGTTGACGCAGAATATTAATTAAGGTTTGTCGATTAAAATACGGTTGCGTAAAAATCAAATGAAACCGGTGATGATAATCAAAACCTAAACTAATAATTAATAAAATAATTAAAATAACGCCGGCGATAATAAGACCGCGTTTAATTAAACGTTTATGCATAATAAATCTTCCTTTAGTTATTTAACTTTAGTTTATCAGTTTCATTAGCAATATGTAATTTCTTTTCGGCAATAATTTTAAAAATTATTTATTTTAATTTAAAGGGTAAAAAATTAATTTTAAACATAATTACTATTATTTTGATAAAAATATCTAATCAATTAAAAATGCGTTTAAATTGCATTATATTGCTTTTGACAATTGTTATTTAGTGTAAAAAAGACTATAATTATATGTGTAATAAAAATAAATATATGAGCAACACGGTGGTTAATTATTAATATTTAACCTCCGTTTTTCATTATTGATAATTCAAGGTGATTTCATGTCATTAACAACCATTCGTATATCATCTGATTACATTACTCTCGGACAATTTTTAAAAGAAGCTGGCATTATTGAAACTGGTGGTCAAGCTAAGTGGTTTTTAGCCGACTATGACGTTGATATTAATGGTCAAGCTGATAATCGTCGTGGCCGTAAATTATATCCTGGTGATCATCTTAATGTTCCTGAAGTTGGCGAATTCATAATTGAGAAATAATTATGTATTTACAACACTTACAACTGCACGATTTTCGTAATTATGAAACGGTTGATACCACGTTTTCGCCTCAAATTAATATTTTACTAGGTGATAATGCACAGGGGAAAACCAATCTTTTAGAAGCTATTTATGTACTTGCATTAGCGCGTAGTCACCGTACCAATAGTGATCGTGAATTAATTAAATGGCATCACGATTTTGCGCGCATTGAAGGTCGTGTAATGCGTCGTACTGGTCCCTTATCACTTGAGTTAATTATTAGTAAAAAAGGTAAGAAAGCACGCGTCAATCACTTAGAACAAACACGTTTATCACAGTATATCGGTCATTTTAATGTAATTTTATTTGCTCCTGAAGATTTAGCCCTCGTTAAAGGTAGCCCCAGTGTCCGCCGTCGTTTTATTGATATGGAATATGGTCAAGTCAATGCTAAGTATTTGTATGCTAGTACACAGTATCGACAAGTATTACGGCAACGTAATAAGTACCTTCGTCAATTACAAACACATCAAGTTAAAGATTTAATTTATCTTGACGTATTATCAGACCAATTAGCTGAGTTTGGCGCACAAATTATTGTTGCTCGTGCTCACTTTATTGAACAAATGCAACATTGGGCACGCATTATTCATCGACAAATTACTAAGGAACAAGAACAGCTAACACTTCATTATGTAACGCAAGTTGATACGTCGATAATTTCCCAGGGAATTAAAGCCGTTCAACAACAATTACAAGCGTTATATCATCAATATCAAAAAAGAGAAATTGAACGTGGAACAACGTTAATTGGCTCACATCATGATGATATTGAATTTTTAATTAATGATAATAATGTGCAGACATTTGGGTCACAAGGTCAGCAGCGAACGACAGCATTAAGTGTTAAGCTAGCTGAAATTGATTTAATGCATGAACAAACTAGTGAATATCCAGTTTTGCTATTAGATGATGTTTTATCAGAATTAGATCCATTACGACAAACACATTTGCTTAAAACTATTCAAAATAAAGTACAAACTTTTTTAACAACACCTTCATTAGATGGCATTGTTAAGGAATTTATTCATGAACCACGCATTTTTTATGTAAAAAATGGCAATTTAATAAAGGAGGAAAATGAATGACTGACATTGATGAAAAAGAAAAGCAAGAAAAATTAGCCGAAGAATATGATGCTAGTCAAATTCAAGTTTTAGAAGGACTTGAAGCAGTTCGTAAACGTCCTGGTATGTACATTGGTTCAACCAGTTCACAAGGATTGCATCATTTGGTATGGGAAATCATCGATAATGGGATTGATGAAGCCTTAGCAGGTTTTGCTACCCAAATTGATGTTGTCGTTGAACCAGATAATAGTATTACTGTTACTGATAATGGTCGTGGTATTCCAGTTGATATTCAAAAGAAAACTGGTCGTCCCGCTTTGGAAACAGTTTATACCGTTTTGCATGCCGGTGGTAAATTTGGCGGTGGCGGTTACAAAGTTTCTGGTGGCTTGCACGGTGTTGGTGCTTCTGTTGTTAATGCTTTATCTACTAGTCTTGATGTTGAAGTAACCCGTGCTGGTAAACGTTACTATATTGACTTTGTTCGTGGTAAAGTTAACACACCAATGAAGGTAATTGGTGACGCCCCTGAATTTGTTCACGGTACTAAAGTTCATTTTGTTCCTGATCCAGATATTTTTAAGGAAACTACTGTTTATGATGATAAAGTTTTAACAACTCGTATTCGTGAATTAGCTTTCTTAAATAAGGGTCTTAAATTAACATTTACTGACAAACGTCAAGAAAACCCTGAAAAATTAGTCTTTCATTATGAAGGCGGGATTAAGAGTTACGTTGAATACCTTGATAAGGGTAAGAATACTTTATTAGATGAACCAATTTATATTGAAGGACAACAAAAGGGAATTACTGTTGAAGTAGCTCTTCAATATTCTAGTGATTATCGTTCTAACTTATTAACATTTGCTAATAATATTCACACTTATGAAGGCGGTACGCATGAAGCCGGCTTCAAAGCAGCCTTAACCCGGGTTATTAATGATTATGCCCATAAAAATAACTTGTTAAAGGACAAGGATGCTAACTTATCTGGTGAAGATGTGCGTGAAGGATTAACAGCAATTGTTAGTGTTAAACACCCAGATCCTCAATTTGAAGGACAAACAAAGACAAAATTAGGTAATTCTGATGCACGGACGATTACTGATCATATGGTATTAGATCACTTAACTAAGTTTTTGATGGAACATCCTAACGAAGCTAAGAAAATCGTTGAAAAGGCGATGCTTGCTTCCAAAGCGCGGTTAGCAGCTAAGCGTGCCCGTGAAGTAACTCGTAAGAAGTCAGGACTTGAAATTAGTAATTTACCAGGTAAATTGGCTGATAATTCAAGTAAAGATCCAGAAATTTCTGAATTATTTATTGTCGAAGGGGATTCTGCTGGTGGTTCTGCTAAACAAGGTCGTTCTCGTTTAACACAAGCTATTTTGCCAATTCGTGGTAAGATTTTGAACGTTGAAAAAGCTACCATGGATCGTATTTTGGCTAATGACGAAATCCGGACGTTGTTTACAGCAATGGGAACTGGCTTCGGTGAAGAATTTGATATTAAGAAAGCACGTTATCATAAATTAATTATTATGACTGATGCGGATGTTGATGGTGCTCATATTCGTACCTTGTTATTAACATTAATTTATCGTTTCATGCGTCCAGTATTAGATGCTGGTTATGTTTACATTGCCCAACCACCTTTGTATCAAGTTCGGCAAGGTAAGATGGTTCGTTATCTTGATTCTGATGAAGAATTACATGATGTACTTAGTCAATTACCAGCAAGTCCTAAACCAACAATTCAACGGTATAAAGGTTTAGGTGAAATGGATGCTGATCAATTATGGGAAACAACTATGAATCCACAAAACCGGCGGATGTTGCAAATCACTACTCAAGATGCAGCTGATGCAAGTGCTGTTTTTGAAATCTTGATGGGTGATAAGGTTGAACCACGGCGTGAATTTATTGAAAAGAATGCCCGTTATGTTGATCGTCGTAATATTGATGCGTAATTTTGAAACTATTAATAAATAAATTAGGAGGAAAATAAATCGTGGATGAACAGCAAAATGGTCGGATGGAAAAAGCTGACTTATCACAAACTATGCGTACTTCATTCCTTGAATATGCAATGAGTGTTATTGTTGCCCGTGCTTTGCCAGATGTTCGGGATGGGTTGAAGCCCGTTCAACGGCGTATTTTATATGGGATGAATGAATTGGGAGTTACTCCTGATAAACCTTATAAAAAATCAGCACGTATTGTTGGGGATGTAATGGGTAAATATCATCCCCATGGTGACTCTTCTATTTATGAAGGGTTAGTACGTATGGCCCAAGATTTCAGTTATCGTTATATGTTGATTGATGGTCATGGTAACTTTGGCTCTATTGATGGCGATGGTGCAGCCGCAATGCGTTATACTGAAGCCCGGATGAGCCGGATTGCTTTGGAAATGTTACGTGATATTAACAAAGATACCATTGATTTTGATCCTAACTATGATGGTACTGAAAAAGAACCAAGTGTTTTACCAGCTCGTTTTCCTAATTTATTAGTCAATGGTGCAACAGGAATTGCCGTTGGGATGGCTACTAATATTCCACCACATAACCTAAGTGAAGTTATTTCAGCAATTCATGTTTTAATGAAGAATCCTGATGCCACAACTGCTGACTTAATGGAAGTTTTGCCAGGACCAGACTTTCCAACTGGTGGTTTAGTAATGGGTAAGTCAGGTATCCGTAAAGCATATGAAACTGGTTGTGGTGCCATTGTTTTACGGGCACGGACAGAAATTCAAACTCAAAAGAATGGTAAAGAAAGAATTATTGTTACTGAAATTCCATACATGGTTAATAAAGCTCGGTTGGTAGAACGGATTGCTAAATTAGCACGTGAAAAGCAAATTGATGGTATTACTGATTTAAATGATGAATCAGATCGTGACGGCATGCGGATTGTAATTGATATTCGTCGTGATATGAGTGCATCAGTAGTATTGAATAATTTGTTTAAGTTAACGCCAATGCAAACTTCATTTAGCTTTAATATGGTGGCTATTGTTAATGGTGCCCCAAAGACTTTAAGCTTAAAGGAAATTCTTCAATATTACTTAAAACATCAAGAAGAAGTTATCACACGTCGGACTCGTTTTGATCTCCGTAAGGCTGAAGCACGTGCACACATTTTAGAAGGATTACGTATTGCGTTAGATCATATTGATGAAGTAATTAATGTAATTCGGAGTTCTAATACAGGTGAACATGCTAAGGCTGTTTTAATGACGAAGTTTGGTTTGTCTGATAAACAATCACAAGCTATTCTTGATATGCGATTAGTACGTTTAACTGGTTTGGAACGTGACAAAGTTGAAGGCGAATATCAAAACTTATTGCATGATATTGCTGACTATAAAGATATTTTGGCTAAACCAGAACGCATTAATAAGATTATTTATGAAGAATTACTTGATATTCAAAAACGTTTTGGTGATAAACGCCGGACTGATTTATTAGTTGGTGAAGCTTTAAGTTTAGAAGATGAAGATTTAATTGAAGAAGAAAACATTGTTGTATCATTAACACATAATGGTTACATCAAGCGTTTACCAGCTTCAGAATTTAAAGCTCAACATCGTGGTGGTCGTGGTATCCAAGGCATGGGTGTTCACAATGATGACTTTGTTGAAAAATTAATTTCAGCATCAACGCATGATACATTATTATTCTTAACTAACACTGGTAAGATTTATCGACTAAAAGGCTATGAAGTGCCTGAATATAGTCGTACGGCTAAGGGTATTCCAATTATTAACCTCTTAAATATTGAAAATAACGAAAGCATTGAAGCAGTTGTTAATATTCCACATGATGAAGATCATCAAAATCATTACTTGTTCTTTATTACTAAAAAAGGCATTGTAAAGCGGACACCAGTTGATGAATTTACTAATATTCGGAGTAATGGTTTAAAGGCGATTACTTTGAAACCAGATGATGAATTAAGTAATGTTTTGTTAACCAATGGTTCACAAACCATTTTCATTGGTACTCATCAAGGCTATTCAGTAACATTTGCTGAAAAAGATGTTCGTTCAATGGGTCGTACTGCTTCTGGAGTACGTGGTATTCGTCTTCGTGATAATGATTATGTAGTTGGTTCAGATATCATTGCTCCTGATGACAATGTATTTGTTATCTCAGAAAATGGTTATGGTAAACAAACTCCAGCTAGTGAATATCCAGTTAAAAACCGTGGTGGTAAGGGAATTAAGACCATTAATATTACTGCTAAGAATGGTAATTTAGCAGGAGTAACAACGGTTAAAGGTAATGAAGATGTTCTAGTAATGACTAATACTGGCGTAACAATTCGATTTAACATTAATAGTGTTTCGCAAACAGGTCGTGTAACCTTGGGTGTTAAATTGATGCGTCTAGATAAAGGTGCCAAAGTTATTGCGATGACTAAGTTAAATGCCGATGAAAATTAATTGTTAATTAATGAGAATGATTAAAAAGTTGTGATAGTATCACAACTTTTTTTATGGAAGAAGGAGATAATTGATGTCTTTAAAAGAACGCTATATTCGTCCTAATTTATACCAAATGCGTGAAATTGCGATGGTATTAACATTTATTGGCGGTTTTATTGATTCTTATACGTATGTATTACGGGGCCATGTTCTTGCAGCATCACAAACTGGTAATATTATTTTCTTAAGTGTTAACTTAGCCAACCATAATTTACCAGGTGCATTAGTTAAAATTTGTTCGTTAATCGCTTTTGTTTTAGGAGTAGGTTCAGTAACGTTAGTTAATTTGCATTTTAAAGTGTCAAATTACTGGCGTCTAATGACTTTAGTACCTGGAATTGTTGCTTGTGTTATTGTGGGTTTATTACCAATTAATACCTCAAATGTAATTATTATTGGCCTATTGTCATTTTCAATGTCAATGCAAACTACTTCATTTAGTATGATTGAAGGACAGGGGTATAATAATGTCTTTTCAACAGGAAATTTAAAAAAAGCTATTATCAGTGTAAGTCATTATTTATATACCCATGATCGCGAAAAATTAAATACTTTTCTTTTATACATCGAATTAGTTTTTAGTTTTGCGATTGGTGCATTAGTATCAGCGGTTTTACAAAAAGTATTTTATTTATATACCATTTGGATTGCTGCCTTTTTACAATTTTTAGTAATGGCATGGTATGCAATAATTATTAAATGGCGTGAAGATTTAAAAAATAAATAGCGTAATTTATAATATCAACATTCTCGTGTTAATTGTTTTATTAATGATATTGAAGTAAATAAAACATTATGATAAAATAATACCTTGTGAGTATCTAGCTAAGTAATTAGCTAGCCACTCCTTGTTCTAAATATGTTAATATTTAGAACCTTAAAGTCCATAAGGAGGTGAATGACAAAATGGCTCAAACTAAATACGAAATTACTTATATCATTCGTCCAGATCTTGACGAAGAAAGTAAAAAAGCTTTAGTAGAACGTTTTGATAACATTCTTAAAGAAAACGGTGCAGAAGTGATTGATTCTAAAGATTGGAAGAAATTACGTTTCCAATATGAAATCAAGCATTACAACGAAGGTACTTACCATATCGTTAACATCGTTGCTAATGATGCTAAAGCAATTGACGAATTTGATCGTTTAGCTAAGATTAATGCTGACATTTTACGTCATATGATTGTTAAACGTGAAGACTAATTTATTGAATTAAATTTATAAAAACGAAAGGAGCACCAATTATGATTAATCGCGTTGTATTAGTAGGACGATTAACACGAGATGTTGATTTACGTTATACCCAAAGTGGTGTGGCAGTTGCTTCTTTTACGTTAGCTGTTGATCGTAACTATACGAACCAAGCAGGTTCACGTGATGCTGATTTTATTAGTTGTGTAATTTGGCGTAAGTCTGCCGAAACATTAGCTAATTATGCCCACAAAGGTTCATTAATTGGCCTTGAAGGACGGTTACAATCACGTAGTTACGAAAATCAACAAGGACAACGGGTTTATGTAACAGAAGTTATTGTTGATAATTTCTCATTACTAGAATCACGTGCTGTTTCACAACAACGTAATGGTAGCATGAATAATCAACCGCCTGTTAATAACCAATACGGAGCTATGAATAATCAGAATTTTGGTGCGCCAAATAATCAATCATCAGTACCAAGTAATGCTACATTTAATAATGCAGCATCAACGGCTGACAATATGGCAACGCCTAATGCAACTAATAGTATGGCTGATCCATATGAAGATAGTGCTGCTGGACGTGATATTGATATTTCTGATGATGATTTACCATTTTAATCGCACTAAAAAGGAGTGAAATACATGGCTCAAACACGTCGTTTCGGTCGTCGTCGCCGCAAGGTTGACTACATCGCCGCAAATCATATTGAATATATTGATTATAAAGATACAGACTTATTAAAGCGTTTCATTTCAGAACGTGGTAAGATTTTACCTCGTCGTGTAACTGGTACAAGTGCTAAGAATCAACGTAAATTAACAGTTGCTATCAAGCGTGCACGGATTATGGGATTATTACCATTTATCGCTGATGAAGACTAATAAGTAATAAATTAAAAGAGGTTTGGAAGTGTTTCCAAGCCTCTTTTTTAATATAATAGGCAATGTGGTAGAATATTTAGAGTATTCTTAACAATTTATTATGTAAATTTGGGGTCGTTGTTAATATGAAAAAATTATTTTCACATTTACGGACACCACTTTTTTGGCAAGATACACATTTACGAACGATTACACTAGCATCATTTTTATTAGATGTTATAAGCGTAATAGTTGCGTTTATGATTGCACCACTTTTGGCTATTATATTATTGCTATTATTGATTACAATTTTTGGTGTTTCTGTTTATGTAATGGAAACAATTATGCAACGGACGCATGATTATGTATCTGACTTGTCATATCGTGCCAAAGTTGGTGAACAAGAAGCAGTTATTCAAATGCCTGTAGGTGTCATTATTTATAATAAGGATTATCGTATTCAATGGGTTAATCCGTTCATTCAACATATTATTGGTGATGATAATATCATTAATAAGAAAATTAATGAATTAGATCAACAATTTTCAACAATTGTGCTCACTAAGGATACGACAGTTCATAATATTCATTGGCATAATAATGATTTTCAAGTTACTGTGCAACCTAGTATTAATGCCATGTACTTTATTGAAACAACGAAGTACATGCAATTACAGCGTCATTATCAAGAAGAACAAATTGTAATTGGACAATTGTTTTTAGATAACTATGATGAAGTTACCCAAACGATGGATGATCAAACTGTTTCTAATTTAAGTAATTATGTAACTAATTTATTATCTGACTGGGCTAATGAGTTTCATCTTTTCTTAAAGCGGGTTGATGATGATCATTTCTTCTTAATGGGTTATATGCGTGCTTTAAAGTTATTGGAAAAGGATAAGTTCACTATTCTTGATACAATTCGTGAAGCAACTTCTAAACAAAATTACCCATTAACATTAAGTGTTGGTATTGCTTATGGTGATCATAACTTAGCACAACTTGCTAATGACTCGCAAAGTTACTTAGATCTTGCCCTAGGTCGTGGTGGTGACCAGGTAGTAGTTAAGAATAGCGGTGAACCAGCACGTTTTTATGGTGGTCAAACTAATCCAATGGAAAAGCGGACCCGTGTTCGTGCGCGGATGATTTCACAAGCAATGCAAGATTTATTTAAACAAGCTGACCAAATTTTTGTTATGGGTCATAATCATCCTGATATGGATTCATTAGGTGCATCGTTAGGTATTCGTCGGATTGCTCAAATGAATAACAAAAAATGTTGGGTAGTTGTTAATCCGGATACATTGCACACTGATGTGCAACGGTTATTAAAAGAAGTTCAAGAATATCCTCAAGATGAGGAAAGTATTATTACACCAGTTGATGCGATTGACCGAGTAACTGTTAACAGTTTATTAATTATGGTGGATCATTCTAAACCATCAATTTCAATTAGTCCGGAGTTATATAATAAATTAACTAACCGGACTATCGTAATTGATCATCACCGGCGTGGCGAAGAATTTCCTAAGAATCCAATGCTGGTTTATATTGAACCTTATGCTTCATCAACATGTGAATTAGTTACTGAAATGTTTGAATATCAACCTAAGAATGCTGAAGCAATTAATAAAATTGAAGCAACGGCAATGTTGGCTGGTATTACTGTTGATACACATTCATTTTCATTACGAACAGGAACACGAACTTTTGATGCAGCTAGTTATTTGCGTTCTGTTGGTGCAAATGCGATTATGGTTCAAAAATTATTAAAGGAAAATATTAATAATTATTTGGAAAAGAATCACTTGGTTGATACAGTTGAAATGGTAATGCCAAATGTGGCATTATGTATGGGAGCAAATGATGAACCATATGATCCTGTAATTGCTGCACAAGCAGCTGACACTTTATTATCATTATCAGGTATTGATGCTTCATATGTCATTATTCGGCGTAATGATGGCAAGGTAGGGGTATCAGCACGGAGCCTAGGTGATATTAACGTCCAAATTGTAATGGAAGAAATGGGCGGTGGTGGTCACTTAAGCAATGCCGCTACCCAAATTGAAGGCAAGAGTGTTATGGAAGTTCATGATGAATTATTAGCGATTATTCTTCATCAAAATGATGATGATAGTGATGATGAAAATGACGATGAAGAATAATTAATAGTGAAAGGAAGTATTATACATGAAAGTTATTTTTACACAAGATGTTCGTGGCCATGGTAAACGTGGTGAAGTCAAAGAAGTACCTGATGGGTTTGCTCAAAACTTTTTAATTAAGCAAGGTAAGGCGAAAGCAGCAACAAGTGGTGCTATTCGTGAATTAGCTGCTCAAAAGCATGCTGAAGATAAGCAAAAAGCTGCTGAAATTGCTCAAGCTAAACAATTAAAAGCAAAATTAGAAGACGATAAAACAGTCGTTGAAATTAAATCTAAAGCTGGTAAAGATGGTCGTTTATTCGGCTCAGTACCAAGTAAACAAATTGCACAAGCCTTAGAAAAACAATATGGTATCAAGGTTGATAAACGTAAAATTGATTTACCTGAACCAATTCGTGCAATGGGTTATCGTAATGTCAATGTTCAATTGTTACCAGGTGTTGATGCTACGATTCGTGTTCATATTAGTGAAAAATAATTATAAATTATTAATTTAGTATTAAAAAAGGCATTTATAAAAAATAAATGTCTTTTTTATTTTGGCTTTAAAACGACTATAAAATAATCATTTTATAAAGAAAAAATATATAAAAAGCAATACTTATTAAAAGTAAGTCTATAATAATTTATATTATAAACGGTTGTATTTATTATTATAATTATTATATAATTATAAATACATGTTGTATAAAATAGAAATTATACTTTTGCGGAGTGAAACTTATATGTTATTAGGTCATGTTATTATGGAGCGGCGCAAAAAACTTGGCTATTCACAAGCTGAATTAGCTAAAGGCATTTGCACCCAAGCAACCATTAGTAAGATGGAAAATAAAAATATTCCACCTTTAGTAGATATTTTAATTAAGATTTGTATGCGGCTACACTTAACGCCCAACCAAGTATTATCAGAATTTACTAATCCTGTTGATGATTCTATTTCAGAATTGTTTAATCAAGTTAATCGCAATATTGACTCAATGAATTATAAGGAAGCAAAACGTATTTTCAAAAAAATAAATATTAAAAAATTAAAAGCAGAACGTTTACCTTTGTATCACTATGATGCAGGGATGATTGCTTTCAATTATGATCATAATATTGACGATGCGCAATTTGAATTTAACTTAGTATTACAGAATCATAATGAGATTAACGATGATGATAATTTCTTGATTGAAGCTTTATCATTAAATGGTTTAGGTCTAGTTTACGAAGGTAAGCAAGATAAAAATAAAGCTAAGTATTATTTTGATAAAGCATATATGATGATTACTGATTTACCATTAAAAACTACTAGTGAATTAAATGGTGTTTTAGCAATTATTCGTAATGTAGCTGAATTTTATGCTAAGTGTAAGGATTATCGTTATAGTAACCAATTAATTACTAAATCATTGCAACGTTTATCTGATATTCATCCTGTACCAGCCGTTGAATATGCTTATTTATCAATGGCGCGTAATTTAT
Organism: uncultured Lactobacillaceae bacterium; assembly: GCA_963926925.1. Taxonomy (GTDB): domain Bacteria; phylum Bacillota; class Bacilli; order Lactobacillales; family Lactobacillaceae; genus Paralactobacillus_A. Next base: position 19,538 of record CAWUZD010000015.1, on the reverse strand, counting down.
ATCATATTGATAATGATCGTTATCAAGATCAGATTAATACCTATGTAAATTATGCTGAAGGATTTGCATCATTTAATCATGATGAAAATTGTTTGAAATTGGTTAAAAAGTATCATAAAACGCATAAATTTGATTAATAAAAAAGGATTTCGTAAGTTTAACTTACGAAATCCTTTTTTTAATCTTTAGTAGTTTGCCAATTAATATTAGTTAATTGCTTTAACTTAGTATCAGGCTTAAATCCGCTTGTCCAAAGAATTACATATGCTAGTACTGCATAAAGTAATGTGAATAACTTCAACATTGCTGATGAAATTACTGAACCAGTATAAATGTTTCTTACTTGGAAACGGAGATAAGTGTGTTGATAACCATCAATTGGTGCATAAGCTAATGGATAATTAGATTTACCAACACCATAATAAACATCTTCGAAACCAACATTCTTAATACTTACCTTAATAATTCCATTGTTAATGTATTTATTAAAAGTAATGTTTTCAGTTGTAACTGGGTTAACATTATTTAATTGCGCAATGGTTTTATTATGATAGCTAACATTAACATTAACTAAACCACCTGTATACGTAGCAGGAGTAGTCCAATCCATCGGTTTCTTTGTTAATTGGTATAACTCGTATTGTTGCGCATTAACAGGAATAAGATTCAATTGGACTGATCTGGATGGTACCTTAATCTTAGTAGTAATAGTTTGTCCTGGTTTAAGTTTAATTGCGAATGGTTCATAGTAAAGACCACGTGATTGAATATTAGTATTAGAATATTGGGTTGATGGTCTTGTCAATTGATTTACTTCACCATAATAAATAACGCCAAGTAAAACCGGAATGACAACAATTGAACCTAATTTTTGGAAATGACGACTAAATGTTAATACTGGTAAACGACTCCAGCCGCTCATTCCAAAAAGCATAATTGGTATCATAATTGGCAAAGCATAACGTTCTTCAACTTCCCAAAAGATAATATGGAAAATTGAAAGGCCAATAATGAATAAACCTAATGTTAAGAAATGCCAATTTTTCTTTTTATTTTGTTGTGGAATAAAAAGTAAAAGCGCACCAACTAAACTAGTTAGGTAAAGGAACTGCAATGAATTACCAATCCAGAATTGAATGCCGTTAATATGAGCAATAAACCAGTGCGGTACTTTTTGCCATTGTGATGTTAACCGCATGCAATCGACATCGCCATTAGCTAAGAATACCCGTGCTTTACGGCGCCATAAAGCACTCATCCCCCGAATACCTTTTTGCTTAATCCGTTGTTTGATACCGACTTTTTCAAATTCTTTACGAGCTTGAACACTCTTAAGATTCATTTGTGTATAGGCATCAGAAGAATTATAAAGGCCGTTCGTTTGTGGATTTAAACTCATATATATCCAACTAGTTGCCGGTAATTCTTGTTTGTTATCTTTATTAAAGCCATAATGATATGCCAAATGATGGCCAACTGGCACTGAAATTATTATTGCAAGTAATAGGGGAATAACTAATCCTAATACCTTTAACCATGATTTCTTAGCTTTAATAGGATCAAAGCATAAACTCATAATTAAAGCAATGGCGAGAACAATCATATTAGCTTTCATCATGAGGGCAAAGGTAATTCCTAAAATTATTCCTAATGCAGGCAAAATTTGCTTTTTACCGGTTTGATGACGCCAATTTAATTCGCAAGCCATTACCATCATTGGAATAGGTAAAATCCATACGTCAGTATAGTTAACAATTCCATAACAATAAATAGGAATATAAATTAACCAAATAAAAGGTAACCATAATTTGGCAATTGGTTTTTGCCAGTATTTTAAGATAACAGCACTAGCCCATAAACCTAAATCAACCCATACAAATTGAAGAAAGTTAATGAAAATCCATGGGTACTTCATTCCGAAGCAACGACCTAACTTAATAAGCCAACTATCGAAAATAGTGTAATTTAAATTGTTAGTATATGTATAAAAATAGTTATTCCAATGACGACTACCTTCAGCTAAAGCTAAAGCTTGCTTACGAACAAAGAATGAATCGGCTTCGCCATAAGGAACAAAATTAAACAATACAAATAATTGTGCAATGACAATTAATGCAATTAATACTATCCAGTAAATGCGGCGTTGCTTAGCATTCATTTTTTTAAATAATTGTTGAATTTTAACAATTATTAATAATGATAATGCAACAACTAAGACCATGACGATAGGAATGAACCAGTGACGCATAATTAAATAGTCGACTGGTTGCGCTGTTGCTAAAACTAAAGCAACTAATAAAAGCGCGGCGAGAAGCCACGCAAAACCTTGTCTAAACTTTGCTAACATGTTTATTATTACCTATATTTGTATGTTTTTAATTGTCTTTTTCATTATGTGAAAATTGTGGAGTGTAATCATCTTCTTGAATAATATAACGAGGACGATTTTTAGCTTCAGTAAATACTTTACCAACATAAGTACCAACGATTCCTAATCCAGTAAGATTGATACCACCAAGAATCCACATTGAAATCATCAAACCATTAAGTAATGTTTCGTCATATCCAAGACATAATTTAACGAGATCAACAATACCAATAATGCCACCAATTGCGGTAACACCTGCACCAACAACTGCTAATGCTTTTAATGGTGTTACGGAATTAGATGTGATACCATCAAGAGCAAACTTAATCATCTTTTTAAGTGGATATTTTGATTCGCCGGCTGCCCGTGGTGCTCGTTTGTAATATAACTTAGTTGATGGGAAACCTAATTGTGGAACTAAACCACGTAAGAAAGGATCATGTTCAGTGAATTTTAATAATTCACCTAAAGCACGGTGACTTAAAAGACGATAATCAGCATGATCAGGGACCATATCAACACCTAATTTGCTCATTATCTTATAGAACATTTCAGCAGTATCACGCTTGAAGGCTGAGTCAGTGCTCCGGTCATTGCGGACAGCAAAGACAACGTCATTACCTTCTTGATACTTAGCAACCATTTCGGGAATTAAGTTAGGATCATCTTGTAAATCAGAATCAATGGTAATTACTGCATCAGAATATTTGTATGCAGTTGTCATTCCTGCAACTAAGGCATTTTGGTGGCCATAGTTACGACTAAAGCGAATGCCGCTAAAGCAAGAATCTTTTTCTTCTAATTCATGGATAATTTCCCAAGTTCTATCTTTACTACCATCATCAACAAATAAAATTTGACTATCTTTAGCAATTTGACCATTATCAATCATTTTATGCAAAATATTTGCTAATACAGTAGAACTTTTTGGAAGAACTTCTTCTTCGTTATAACATGGAACGACGATAGTTAATCGTGTTTTTGCCATAATTATACAAAACCTCACTCTATTAATTAAAATATCTAAAAACTTATTTTACTCTAAATATTATTAAAATACTAATGAATTTAAAAATGAATAGTATTATGATAAAACCCATATATCAAATAATACGCAAGAAAGCGAGCTTTTAATATGATTTTATCTTTAGCAATTTTATTACTTTTAATAATTGGTTGGCATCATGGCTGGCGTCATGGTCTTATTACCGAAATTATGTATGTAGTTGGTTATATTATTTTACTAATTATTACCAAGACATATTATCAGACGTTCGGTAATATTATTAGTAATATTATGTCAACATTTGTTCATCAAAATAGCACGATGTTTAATCGTGGGATACATGTTCTTGCTTTTTTGCTAATATTTGGAATTGGTAGTTGGTTATTAAGATTAATTATTCGGCTTATTAATAAATTTGCCAAAATTCCACTTATTAAACAAATTAATGAACTAACAGGGGCAGCTGTTGGTGTTTTATTAGTTTATATTATTATCGTAATTATTTTAAACTTGGTTTTGCTTTTCCCACATGGTTGGTTATTCAATCAGTATCAACATTCAACGTTAGCGCAAATGATGGTTAATAATACACCATTTTTCACTAGCAATTGGTTTGTGCAATGGTTACAACCAAAATAAAAGAAGATATTAAAATATAATATCTTCTTTCCAAAAATTATGAACGACCCCATAAATTAATTTTAGCTTTAGCAAGAATATGGCCTTTAATTGCACGCCGAAATTCATTTAACCAAAAGCCGTCTTTTAAGTTTAATTCAGTATCTAAAGCATAAACAGTTAATGTGTATTCATGATCCTTATCAGGTGGAGTAGGACCAATGTAACGATGTGATTGGGTAAAATCAGGTTGGCCAATTAATCCACCTGCTGTTGAATTACTACCTTGGACCATTGGAACAGCATCACTTAAGCTAGCATTTTCAGGTAAATGAGTGATATTAGCAGGGATGTTAGCAGCTAACCAATGAATCCATACAAAACCACTAACTGGTACAGCATCAAAATCAACTAGGGTTAGTGCCCATGTTTTGGTTCCTGTTGGTAAGTCACTAACAGTAACTGGAAAAGAAATTTTAGGACGATTTTCGGTTTTTTCACTTGGTGCAGCATATTTACTATACTTATCAGCTAAATAACCATTTTCAGTAGGTACAACAATTTTCATATAATTATCACCTCATCTCTAATATATCGATAAAATTTAATAATAAAAGTATTTAGCATTTTCCTCCCAAAAAATTAAAAAATTTTTTGATAAAACCCTTTACGAAATGAGAAGGGTGTGATAATATAATAAATGTCGTAAGGATGATAGTTATTTATGGATCGCTAGCTCAGCTGGCAGAGCAACGGACTCTTAATCCGTGGGTCCAGGGTTCGATCCCCTGGCGGTCCATCATTTGAAGCATTACCTGTGTGGTAATGCTTTTTTTTTATACCAAATAATAAATTGCATAAAAAAAGGAACACGTTTTTAAAACGTGTTCCTTTTTTTGTTTAGTTTAGATATTCAAATTAGTGCCATAAACCAACTAACATTAAGAAGCCAGGAATCCAGGCTGTTAAGATACCTTCAGCAATACCTAAATAACCAACGAATTTACCTAAATTCTTATGTAAGTTATTTTCAATGAAGCCAGTTAACCATAGAATACCCCATGCAAACCAGATAATACCATAAATCCAGTTGCCACCATATCCTTTAATGATGCAAAGTAAACCAGCAGGAATACTATTAATAGCAACGAATAAGCTATACCAACCATATAAACGTTGATCTAAATTAAAGATACTATTAATTGCAGTGTAAAGATATGTAAATGCAAAGAGCAAACCAGTTGCGCTGCCGTAGAACCATAGTGGTCCTTTATTTGCACAAGCTCCATAACCAATTGCAATAATGTTAAGAATAAGACCTAAACCACCGGTAAAGATGTTCATAACAGCAATGGATTTATCCTTCATTCCTTCAACACGGTAGAAGCCATTGCTCATCAATACCATACCAACATATAGTAAAATAGTACCAAGCATGAAATATATCCTCCCTTTCTGATATTACTACACTAATATTATAATACCCTATCCGGTATTACGGATAGGGTATTGATTTTTAATTATTTTCTTTTGTCTTAGAATCAGCTGTATTAGTAGTATTTTCGCTATTATTTTTGTTTGAATTATCAGAACAATCATCAAAACCAAAATATTGTTCATCTAATAAGCTCTTATCAAGACCTTCGCGTTGTTGTTGTGGAGTTGTCCGGATTGTAGTGATCTTATCTAAGATAAATAAGATGATCCATGTCACAATCATTGTGTAAACAACAACGATAACAACACCTGCTAGTTGAATTAAGAATTGATGAATACCAGCATGAATGCCATTTACAAGTGGGTTTGCTAATACACCAATTAAAAGTGTACCAGTTAAACCGCCCATACCATGGACACCCCAAACATCTAATGCATCATCCCAGCCCATCTTATCAGCAAAGAGAACACATAAGAAGCAAATAATAGCTGCTAACACACCAATTACAACGGCACCACGTGGAGTTACATAACCAGATGCAGGAGTAATTGTAGCTAAACCAGCAACTGCCCCAATAAGTGGTTGTAAGAATGAGAAGTGATGACCATCATGGAAGTAACTAATGATTGTCCATACAATCATAGCAACGATAGCTGCTACACCAGTATTGGTAAATACAATAGCTGCAGTGTTATTAGCACTCATGGTACCACCGGCATTAAAACCAAACCAACCGAATAGTAATAATGCAGCGCCGACACCAATTAAACCAAGGTTAGAAGGTTTATCGGTTTTTTCACCATCAGCACGTTTACCTAAGAACCAGATAGCTACTAAACCAGAAAATGCAGCTGTGATATGAATAACAGTACCACCAGCGAAGTCAACAAATCCTAATTTAGCAAGGAAGCCACCGCCCCAGATCCAGTGAGCAACTGGGAAGTAAACTAAAATCATCCATACGATTAAGAATTTAAGCCAGCCACCCATAGTTAAACGGTTTGCAGTTGCACCTGTCATTAATGGAAGTGTAATAATAGCAAACATTAATTGGTACATAAAGAACATAATGAATGGCACAGATGCAGTGTAGTGGGTATTAATGTCAAATAAAAGATTATGGAAGCCGAAGTATTGGATAGGATTACCAATAACGCCACCAATATCTTTACCAAACACTAAACTAAAGCCGCCAAAAATCCACATGATTCCGACAACACCAATAGCTAAGAAAATTTTAGCCATAATAGTTAAAGAATTCTTCTTGCGGACTAAACCACCATAGAAGAAAGCTAAACCAGGTGTCATAAAGAATACAAGAATCGTACATAGAAATACATAAGCAATGTTACCATAATCGTAACTGCTTAAATGCAATACATTAGTAAGCATTTTTTCGCCACCTTAAAGAATTTATTTAATTGTCAAATAGCAAATGCATATTTGCACATACTTAGGATTATAACTTTTTACATTAAATGTCAAATTTTATTTGATAAAATTTAAAATTAAAAAAGTTTTTTCTTCAAATTTCGAATTTTTTCTTCTATTATATAAAGATAAAAAGTGTTCATTAAATTATTGAATTAATTTTAAATTTATAGAGTTTATATTTGCAATAAATAAAAAAAAGACTATAACTAAAGATGTAAGCGTTATTAAATGATTAAAAAATATTTCAATTAATTAAATATTATTTAATTAAATTTAGTAACATTTACATATTCTTTAGGAGGTGAATCAAATGCAACTCACAACTCGTGAAATGCAAAAGATGATGATTTCAGTAGCTGCAATGGTTGCGCAACAACGTAAAGATCGTGGCTTGAAATTAAATCATCCAGAATCCGTCGCATTAATTACTAATGCTGTTATCGAAGCAGCTCGTGATGGTAAGAGTATGCCAGAAGTTATCTCTATTGGTAACAAAGTTTTAACACGTGAAGATGTTATGGAAGGCGTACCTGAAATGATTCCAATGATCCAAGTTGAAACAACATTTACTGATGGTACTAAATTAGTTACTCTTCATAACCCAATTCAATAGGAGGTGTAAAAATGGTTCCAGGAGAATATCATTTAGCAGATAGCAAAATTGAAGTAAATGCTGGCTACAAGCCAATTACTTTAGAAGTAAAGAATGTTGGTGACCGTGCTGTTCAAGTAGGTTCACAATTCCACTTCTATGAAGCTAATGAATGTGGTTTACAATTCGATCGTGACAAAGCTTGGGGCAAACGTTTGGACATTCCTGCAGGAACAGCCGTTCGTTTCGAACCAGGTGATGTTAAGAAAGTAAACTTAATTGACTTTGGTGGTAAGCGTCGTATCTTCGGCTTCAATGATAAAGTTAATGGCTTCTTAGATGGTCATAAAGCACCAAATACTGACCTTCGTTCAGAAAGCCATGAACGTGAAGTAAACCAAAAGATGGCTCACGAAGATAACAAATAATAAAATAATGTAGAAAGAGGGATTGAACAAATGAGTTTTAAAATGGATAGAAAAACTTACTCAGCAATGTTCGGCCCAACTACAGGTGATAGCATTCGATTAGGTGATACTAGTTTGTTTGCTAAAATCGAAAAAGATTACACTGTATACGGACAAGAAAGTAAGTTTGGTGGCGGTAAAGTTTTACGTGACGGTATGGGCGTAAGCGCAACTGAAACACGTGAAAATAATCCAATGGTTGCTGATATGATTATCAGTGACGTAGTTATCATTGACTATACAGGTATTTACAAAGCAGATATCGGTATTCGTGACGGTAAGATTATTGCTATTGGTAAAGGTGGCAACCCAGACAACATGGATAATGTTGACTTCGTTGTTGGCGCAAGTACTGAAGCATTCAATGGTGATGGCTTAATTGCTACTGCCGGTGGTATTGATACCCACGTTCACTACATTTCACCAGAAATCGCTGAAATGGCATTGGATAACGGTATTACTACAGTATTCGGTGGTGGTACTGGTCCAGCTAATGGTACTAAATCAGCAACTGCTGCACCTGGTAAATACAACATCGAACAAATCCTTAAATCATTTGAAGATATTCCATTAAACTTTGGTGTATTTGCAAAAGGTTCAGGTGCTGTTCCAGAAACAACAGGTGAACAAATCGAAGCTGGTGCATGTGGTATCAAGGTCCACGAAGACTGGGGTGCTACAGCATCAACAATCGACCATGCTTTGGAAGCAGCCGATGAATATGATGTTCAATTAGCTGTCCACACTGACTCATTGAACGAAGGTGGATTCCTAGAAAACACATTGGATGCTATCAAAGGACGTACAATCCACACCTACCATACTGAAGGTGCCGGCGGTGGCCACGCTCCTGACATTATGGTAGTAGCAGGACAAGAAAACGTATTGCCATCATCAACTAACCCAACTAACCCATACACAAAGAATGAAGTAGCTGAATTATTTGATATGACAATGGTTTGCCACAGCTTGGATCCTAATGTGCCAGAAGACGTAGCATTCGCTGAATCACGTGTTCGTAAGCAAACAATTGCTGCCGAAGACGTATTACAAGACATGGGTGCTATCAGTATGATGTCTTCAGATACAATGGCTATGGGCCGTATCGGTGAAGTTATCATGCGTTCATGGCAATTAGCTGACAAGATGAAGCGTCAACGTGGTCCACTTGAAGGCGATAGCGAATACGATGACAACAATCGTATTAAACGTTATGTAGCAAAATACACAATCAACCCAGCTATCACTAATGGTGTAGCAGACTACATTGGCTCAATCGAAGTTGGTAAATATGCCGACATCGTACTTTGGAAACCAGCAATGTTCGGTGCTAAACCAGAAGACATCTTCATCAATGGTGTAGTTGCTTATGGTAACATGGGTGACGCAGGTTCAAGCTTACCAACACCAGAACCAATGAAGATGACCCACTTGTTTGGTGACCGTGGTGATTCCTTGAAGTCAACACATAAGACATTTGTATCAACATATGCTTATGAACATGGCGTTAAGGAACGCTTAGGATTAGAACGTATCGTGCTTCCTGTACACAACACACGGAACTTAACAAAGCGTGACATGAAGCTCAATGATTACTTACCAAAGACAATTGCTATTGATCCACAAAAGTTCACAGTAACAATTGATGGTAAAGAAATCACATGTGACCCAATCGACAACATCGCATTGGCACAACGGTACTACTTGTACTAATCAATTAAACAAAAAACAAAACATAGCTATGCCAGCGTAATACTGGCATAGCTATGCCTATTTATGGGATAATTTTCAAAAACGAAAGGATTTTTTAATTATGGAAATTATTGAAAAGATTGTTGGTAATGTTAAGGATATTCAAGACCTAGATCATTATCACATTGAAACAGTTATGCTTAGTAATGATAAATTAAGCAAAGCTACTCAACGCGTAACTTCTGATCATGGTAATGAATATGGTATCCGGATTCCTAAAACTGAATTACCATTACACAATGGTGATATTTTAAAAAATGATGGTCACAATTTAGTAGTTATTCATGCTAAATCTCAAGAAATGATTGTAATTACTCCTACTGATATTAATCAAATGGGAATTGTGGCTCATTTATTAGGTAATACCCATAAACCAGTTAAAATCCAAAATGGTCAAATTATTTTGGAACGGGATCCAGTTGTTGAAAAAATTCTTGATCATAATCATATTAATTATGAATTAAAGAATTTAACTTTAGATGAACCTTTGAAACACGTGGACTTGAGCTATGGAGAATAAAGAAAAGATTACTACCGCAGATAAAAATGAATATACACAAATTATGAAAAACCTTGAAGTTTTCCAAATTTGTGATTCAATGTTCCCAATTGGTACATTTAACCATTCATATGGGATGGAAACATACTTACGTGAACATAAAGTAAAAGATAATGATAGTTTTGAAAAATGGTTGATTACTTTCTTACAAACCCAATTTAAATGGGGTGAAGGATTAGCCGTTCGTCTTTGTCATGAAGCTTTAATGAAAGGTGACATTGATAAATTATGGGATTATGATCAACAATTAACATTATCTGCTGCTGCTTTTGAAACACGTAAGGGTGCTCGTTTAATTGCTTTACAGATGATTGAACTAATATTGCAAATTTATCCTAATGAAAAATCACCAACAATGGATTTGATTCGGCAATATAAAGATCGCATTGAAGCTGGTTCTTCATTTGGTAATCCTGCAATTGTATTTGCAATGTTTATGCATCGTGAACAATTACCAGTAAAAGACAGTGTTAGTTATTACGGTTATAGTATTGTTACTACAATGGTACAAAATGCTGTACGTGCAATTCCATTGGGACAAAAAGCAGGTCAACGGATAATGCATGATGTCTTTAAAGTTTTAATTGATATTTGTAAAGATATTTTCACAATGGATGAATCATACTTAGGTGCTAATGTACCAGGCATTGAACTTGCCCAAATTAAACATGAAACGACAACATTCCGTTTATTCATGTCATAATGTGTAGGCTTTACTAAATTTTAATGAATAGGTATGAATACTAGCGTTAATAATCACTAAATGTTACGATAACGGTAGAGTTAGTGATTATTCATGTCGCTAAAAATTACTGATTTTATTTTAGAGTTAGAAAGAGGATATTAAAATGAGTAATAAACCAATTATTATCGGTGTTGGTGGACCTGTTGGTTCAGGTAAAACAACTTTATTAGAAAACTTAACAGCAGACATGGCCAAAGACTATAGTATTGCTGTAATTACTAATGATATTTATACCAAAGTTGACCAAGAAATTATGCGGCGTGATTCTGTCTTAGAAGATGACCGGATTGTTGGTATTGAAACTGGTGGCTGCCCACATACAGCTATTCGTGAAGATGCTTCAATGAACTTGGCTGCTGTTGAAGAAATGGAAAAGAAGTTCCCAGATCTTGACTTGATCTTTATTGAAAGTGGTGGTGATAACTTAGCTGCTACATTTAGTCCTGATTTGGTTGACTTTTCTATTTATATCATTGGCGTACCTGAAGGTGACAAAATTACTCGTAAAGCTGGCCAAGGAATGATTCAAAGTGATTACTTCATCATTAACAAGACCGACTTAGCACCATATGTTGGCGCTGATTTGGATCGGATGGATAGAGATGCTAAATCATTCCGTGATGAAGGTACTTATGTATTTACTGATTTACGGAATCATGAAAACGTTGAAAAAGTTGAAAAATGGATTAAGCATGATTGCTTATTAGAAGACTAATTAGAAAAGGATAAGGGTTATGACAACAAAACCTGATGAATATGACGGTTATACTGATTTAGTATTTACTACTAAAAATAATCGTACAATCGTTGATAAAATGTACTACGAAGGTCAATCACGGGTTTCTGCTCGTATGCCATTAGTTAATGAAGACACGCTTTGCTATTACTTAATTGCAATGGGTGGTGGTTTAACTGAGGGTGAAAAATACATGATTAAGATTAAGCTTGATCCTAATAGTCGTGTTATTTTATCAACCCAAGCACCAACTTATATTTATAAGTGTGATAACAATGAGACAACCGCACAATATACTAATATTGAATTAGGTAAGAATAGTGTATTGGAATATATTCCTGATGATATTATTCCTTATCGGAATGCTAAATATGAACAAGATAATACTGTTCATATGGCTAAAGGATCAACCTTACTTTATACTGACGGTGTAACGGCTGGTTGGTCACCTGATAGCAAATTATTCCAATATACCAATGTGCATATGCGTTCACATATTTATTATGATGATAAATTAGTATACAATGATAACTTAATCTTAGATCCTAACATTTATAATCTTGCTGATTTAGGATTATTTGAATCTTCTGAAAACTATACTAGTTTAGTAGCCGTTGATGAACGAATTGATGAAGATTTTGTTCATAAGGTACAACAATATATGCAAGATACATTGCAAATGAACATGGGTGTTTCTAAACTAGAAGGACCAGCAATGGTAATGCGTGTTCTTGGACCTGATTTAAATCATAATCGTGAAGCAATTATGTACTGTGTAAATTACTTACGGAAAGAATTGTTGAATTCACCAAAGTTGGAATTACACAAAGATGCAAGTATTTACCAACATAATTACGCAATTTAAAAAAGGTAATAAAAAAATCTTCCTATTATAGTAGGAAGATTTTTTTTATTGCTTATGTTTTAACCATTCAAGAATTTCATCTTTTAAATAAATAACCTGGTTATCAATATGATGGGATGGTAATCCAGCTTTTTCCCATGCTGAGAAAGTTTGATAACTAACATGTAACCATTCATAGGCTTGTTTTTTATTTGTAAACAAAAAATTATGTTGAATTTGGTGTTCCTGAAAATCTTTATGGATTAAAAAAGAACATGCTGCCATTAACCATACATTTTCTTCTAGGGAGTTGTGTGGATTAGCCAATAATTGATTAATATGATGTTCAACTTCTTTTTTATTCATGAGTTCACCTCCATAACTTAATAATATAATCTAAATCTTCTCGAAATAATATAGATTAATTTTTTAACATTTATTAACGATAATGTAAAAAGAATGTAAATCGTACTAATTTAAAGATGAAATTAATTTTTTAATCATTGATATATGGATATTTAATTAGTAAAAATTAAATCTAATTTACTAATTAATTAAAAGTAATTTAATTGTATTAAATAAAAATGAATTATATGTAATTGGTAAATAAGTAGCAATTTCGTTTTATTAGTAAAATTAAAAAAAAGCGGTTACACTTAAAAAGGTTAAGGCCTTTATCAAGGTTATTTTGGAGAGGAGTAAAGGATATATGCACATTCCTGAAAATTATCTTAGTCCAGCAACATGTATTACGATGTTTGCTGTGATGGCACCTATTTGGTATGTTTCCGCAAAAAAAGTAAAAGTTCAAATTGAAGAAAAGAAAGAAACGATTACACAAATTGGGATTGGCGCATCATTAGCTTTCTTAATTATGATGTTCAATGTTCCTGTTCCTGGTGGGACCACTGCTCATGCGGTTGGTTCAGCATTGCTTGCCATTTTACTGGGACCGTGGGCCGCGTGCCTGGCCGTGACATTAGCATTAGTGGTACAAGCCTTTTTATTCGGTGATGGTGGAATTTTATGTATTGGTGCTAATGCCTTTAACATGGCGTTTGTTTTATCGTTTGTTGGTTATGGCGTATTTTTACTTTGTAAGAAGCTTTTTAAAAAATCAGGCGATAAAATTGGGGCTTTTGCCGGTGGTTATATTGGTATTGTTTGCGCAGCTTTATGTTGTGGTATTGAATTAGGTTTGCAACCACTTTTATTCCATACTGCTAGTGGGCAACCAATGTATTGTCCATATCCATTAAAAATTGCAGTACCAGCAATGGTAGGTGTGCACTTAATTATTGGTCTTATTGAAGGATTTATTTCATTGGCCGTTTATAGTTACATTAAAAAAATTGCTCCCCAAACAATTTATAATGCACATGACTATCAACCAGTAACAAGTGGTGAAAAACACAGTTGGCGTAAGGCCTTTGCCTGGATTATTGGGATTGCATTAGTCCTTACACCAATTGGTTTAATTGCTTCTTCACCAGCTTGGGGCGAATGGGGCGGTAGTGATATTTTACAACAATTAAAACACTATCATTTACCAGTGCATATGCCAACAGCAATGCAACATGGTAATAGTTATCATGCTTTATTTGATGGTTATGCTATTCCTGGTTTAAATGGTCCAGTTACCCAAGCATTTGGTTATATTTTATGTGGGATTACAGCAATTGTGATCTTTATGTTAGTAACTAAGATCATTAGTGCATTAATTAATAAAGATAATGATTCTTCAAATTAGAATATTTTTAATTAGATAGAAGTGATAAATAATGATTCCGGACTGGTTAGCTAAGCAAGAAAATTACCAACCACAGTCACAACGACGGAGCGGTTTGTTAAGTAATGAAAAAATTCTCATTAATTTATTAAACAAGTTACATCAAGAAGGAACAACGACACATAAACATCGTTTTCATCCTGTGGTTTACTTGATTAATGTAATTATGATTTCATTAATTTTATGTTGGACCAATAATCGTTTGACAGTTTGGTTAGTTGGTTTATATGAAGCAATGCTATCATTACGGTTAAATGGTAAAACAATTATTAAAATTTTAAGACGAAGTTTGAATATTTTTATTTTAAACTTAATCTTATATTGTCCTGCTTTCTTTTTAGGAACAGGGAGTGTGTTCTTTCTTATCAAAATTGGGTTAGTCTTTATTGGCATTATGACTTATGCAACGACAACGCCCATTTATGATTTTTTAACCGCTTTAAAGCAATTGCATGTTCCTAATTTCATTATTTTTCAAATTGATATTTTCGTAAAACATCTTCATGTGTTAGGTGATTTCTTATTACAAACATTGCAAGCAATCGAAGCACGTTCGGTAGGTAATAATAGTGTCCACAATCATATGTTTGGTGTAATTTTTGGTAATTTATACCTTGAAATGGTGAAATATGGTAAAGAACTTTATAATGCTTTAATAGCACGGGCATTCACTGGTAATTATAATTACATGCGCCATAAGTTAAATAAGAAAGATTATGTTTTAATTGGTAGTGAATTAGTCTTTTCAATATTATTGATGATTTATTAATTTAGTTTGGAAGATCAAGATGAAATTTGAAGTAAATGATTTAACGTTTGGTTATAGTAAAAAAGATGTTTTACGTAATGTTAGTTTTAATGTTGATGATAATGAATATTTATGTTTGATGGGACCTAACGGAAGTGGTAAATCAACATTAATGCAAATTATTGCAGGATTTTTAAAAGCTTCACAAGGTAGTATTGCTTTTGAAGGCAAACAATTGAATGATTGGTTAAGTAATGATGTTAATAAAAAGATGTACCATCAAAAAGTTGGTATTTTGTTTCAAAATGTTGATATTCAATTGTTTAATTCTTCAGTTTATGAAGAAGTTGCTTTTGGACCTAAGCAAATGGAATTACCACATGCTGAAATTGATGAACGCGTGAATGATTGCTTGAATTTATTAGGAATTCAAGATTTAAAAGAACGGGTTCCTTATCATCTTTCTGGTGGTGAAAAACGTAAAGTTGCTTTAGCAAGTGTTCTCGCATTAAATCCTGAAGTGATTTTACTTGATGAACCTTTAGTAGGATTAACAGAAGCTAGTCGTAACGAATTTTTGCAAATTTTTGAACAACTTCATCAAAATGGTAAAACATTAATTATGATTACGCATTATTATAATCAAATTAAGGATTATGCAACAAACTATTTAATATTTGATAATAATTATCAAGTTATTAAAAAGACACGAGATGAATTACAAAGCAATGAGCATTTGCTTGAACAAGTTCAGAAATTCTAATATTCACTAACAAAAAAATAAGTAAGCCTAATTTATTGATTTTTTTTAAACGTTGTTTGATAATAACAATGTAGATAGGTTATAGGTTACAAGAAGTAAGGGTGTTAATAATTTTTTGATGAAAATTATTAACACTTTTTTGCTTTTTTATAGACTATTTACAAAACATCTTAAGAAAGAGGCGTTATTTTATGGATACTGTTTCTAACGAAAAAGTAGTTAGCAAGGGCTATAAATACTTCATGGTATTTCTTGCGATGTTTACTCAAGCTATTCCATACGGAATTGCACAAAATATTCAGCCATTATTTGTTCATCCACTTGTTAACACTTTTCACTTTACATTAGCGTCATATACTTTATTGTTCACATTTGGCGCACTTGCTGCATCCATTACCTCACCATTCATTGGTAAAGGATTTAGCAAAATTAATTATAAAGTCATGTATATGACAGGCATTACGATTTCTGCTTTAGCATATGTTCTTTTTGGAATTAGTACTAAATTGCCATTATTCTATGTTGCCGGTATTTTATGCATGATTGGTTCAACATTTTTCTCAGGACAAGGTGTTCCTTGGGTAATTAACCATTGGTTTCCAGGTAAAGGCCGTGGAACTGCTTTAGGGATAGCATTTTGTGGTGGTTCAATTGGTAATATTTTCTTACAACCAATTACACAAAAAATTTTAGCGGCTAATATGATCGGCAATGCGAAGACAGGTCATTTAATTTCAATGAAACCATTCTTTATTTTTGCCGTAGCATTATTTATTGTTGGTTTAATTATTACTATCTTTATTCGTACACCTAAAAAGAATGAAGTTGTTGCTTCTGCAGAAGAAATGAAGGAAGCAAAGGCCGCTGAAAAAGCAGCTAATGCCAAATTATTTCCAGGTTGGACAGCTAAAGAAGTTATTAAGATGCCAGCATTTTGGATTTTTAGTATCGGTTTCTTAATTATTGGTATTGGCTTAGCATCATTAAATGAAGACTATGCAGCTTTTTTAGATACTAAATTAAGTTTAGAAACCGTTGGTTTCATTGGTGCAATGTATGGTGTTGGTTGTTTAATCGGTAATGTTCTTGGTGGGATTTTATTTGATAAATTAGGTACTGCTAAAGCAATGACATTTGCTGCAATTATGTATGTTATTTCAATTGTGATGATGCTTTTAGTTAGTTCACAACCATTTGGTACTACTTTTAGTAGAAATTGTGCAATTGCGTATGCTTTCTTCTGTGGTTTTGCAGTATTTAGTTATATGTCAGGTCCAGCTTTCATGGCCAAAGACTTATTTGGTGCTAAAGAAGAAGGTGTAATGCTTGGTTTAGTTGGCTTAGCATATGCCATTGGTTTCGCAATTGGTGCACCATTATTTGGTATTGTTAAAGATATGGCTAGCTTTACTATGGCATGGTACGTTATGTTAGCATGTGTTATTGTTGGTTTTATTTTATTAATTGGTGCTGTAATTAAGATTAAGAAGATTCAAAAAGTTTGCATGACTAAAATCAATCACGCAACTAATAATAATAAATAATAGTTATAAAAATGTTCTAGTTACCGATAACTAGAACATTTTTATAATATTACACGTTACATTAATAAATATTTAAATATATTAAAAGTAAAGGAAGTTAAATTAATTATGTGTACAGGTTTACGTTTTACTGATATTAATGGTAATTTATTTTATGGTCGTAATTTGGATGTTGAATCAAGTTATGGTGAACAAGTTTTAGTAACACCACGAAACTACCCACTACCATATAAATTCTTAGATAATAAAAAGACTACTAAAGCCTTAATTGGTATGGGTATTATGGCTGGTGATTACCCAATGTACTTCGATGCATGTAATGAAAATGGTTTGGGAATTGCCGGTTTAAACTTTCCTAATTTTGCTTACTTTCCTAAAGATCCAGTAGCTGGCAAGACTAATATGGCTCCTTATGAATTTATGCTTTGGTTGTTAGAAGAATTTGATACGGTTGCTGAAGCTAAAGAAGGTTTAAAGAACCTTTGCTTAATTGATGTACCATTTTCACCAAAAATGCCAGTAGCACCATTACACTGGTTTATTAGTGATAAAGATGCTGCAATTGTTGTTGAATCAACACGTGAACATGGTGTGCAAGTATATGATGATCCAGTTGGCGTATTAACAAATAACCCTGAATTTCCATGGCATTTAATGAATTTAAATAATTATGTTGGTTTAACACCTCAAGATGCCAAATCATCAATGTGGAACAAACAGGAAGTTAAAGGCTTAGGTGTTGGTACTGGTAGTTGGGGTTTACCTGGTGATAGTATTCCAGCATCACGTTTTGTCAAAGTTGCTTATTTAAACGCTAACTATCCAACTGTTAATACTGAAACAGAAAATGTTGCTAAATTCTTTAATATCTTAAAAGCAGTTGCGATGGTTGATGGTAGTGTTGTTAACCCAGCTGGTAAACGTGAATTAACAATTTATACCGATTGTTATTCTGCAAAAACTAAAACATATTATTATAATCGCTATGATGATTTTGCAATTAAACAAGTACAATTAAATGATGAAAATATTAATGCTAATCAAGTAACAATGTATTAATGATTAGTAAAAAGCAACCAAAGAAATTTGGTTGTTTTTTTGTGCGCTAATACTAGCGTTATTAAGCATTAACGATTATGATAATATATTGGTTATTTAAAAAGAGCGATTAGAAAGTAATTTGGCATTTGTAATAACACTTAATTATCACCACCAGTCCAAGTTAGTTTCTGATAAGCTTAATTAAGGAGATTTTGGATTGAAATTTAGTGAACTTAATTTAGATGCTACTTTACTTAAAGCGATTGACCGGGTTGGTTTTAAAGGACCAACGCCAATTCAAGCAGCAACTATTCCCTTAGTATTAACTGGAATTGACGTAATTGGTCAAGCACAAACTGGTACTGGTAAAACAGCAGCTTTTGGCTTACCAATGCTTAATGCTGTTGATGTTAATAATCCTAATGTGCAAGGTCTAATTATTTCACCAACACGTGAATTAGCTGTCCAAACCCAAGAAGAATTACAACGTCTTGGTCGTGATAAACATGTACGAGTTCAAGTCGTTTTTGGTGGCGCTGATATTAATCGGCAAATTCGTAATTTGAAGAATAAACCCCAAATTGTAGTTGGCACACCAGGGCGGTTAATTGACCATATTGAACGGCATACATTGAAATTAGCTAATTTAAAAATGTTAGTTTTAGATGAAGCTGATGAAATACTTGATATGGGCTTTGTTGATGATATTGAAAAAATTGTTGAACATGTTCCTGAAAAACGGCAAACATTATTATTCTCTGCAACAATGCCACCAGCAATTATGAAAATTGCACATAAGTTTATGCATGATCCTGAAGTTGTGCGGATTGAAACAAAAGAATTAACAGCTGATTTAATTGATCAATATTATATTCGGGCTCGTGAAGATGAAAAATTTGATATCTTGTCACGGTTACTTGATGTACAAAATCCTGAATTAGCATTAATTTTTGGACGGACCAAACGGCGGGTTGATGAATTAATTCGGGGCTTAAAAGCACGCGGTTTTAATGCTGAAGGAATTCATGGTGACCTTACCCAACAAAAACGAATGAGTGTATTACGTGCTTTTCGTGCTGGTGAACTTGATATTT
>CAWUZD010000014.1:0-9527 GCA_963926925.1 uncultured Lactobacillaceae bacterium | reverse complement strand
GCATGTCGTTCATTCAACCGATAGCACAAATTTCACAGCAATTAAATGCAATTATTTTAGCATTAGCAGGTGGCCATCGTATCTTTTCATTATTGGATGAACCAGTTGAAATTGACCAAGGAACAACTACATTAGTTAATGTTACTCAAGATGCTGATGGGACGATTCATGAAACTAATGATCATAATCATCACCAATGGGCTTGGAAAACACCAACGCCGCAAGGTTATCATTATACCCTTTTACGTGGTGAAATTATTTTTAAACACGTTGATTTTAGTTATAGTAATAACGTTGATGATTTGCAATTACATGATATTAATTTAGTAGCACATCCTGGCCAAAAGGTAGCCTTTGTTGGTGCAACTGGTGCTGGAAAAACGACAATCACTAATATGCTTAATCGTTTCTATGAAATTAATAGTGGTGAAATTACTTATGATGGGATTAACATCAAAGATATTGCTAAAGATTCATTACGGCGTTCTTTAGGAATGGTTTTACAGCAAACTAATTTATTTACCGGAACGATTAGTGAAAATATTCGTTATGGTCGCATTGATGCGACCGATGAAGAAGTGAGAGCGGCTGCTAAGTTAGCTGATGCTGATGAATTTATCCGACAATTACCACAAGGCTATAACACGGTAATTAAGGATAGTGGGAGTGAGTTATCACAAGGACAACGGCAATTATTATCAATTGCACGGGCAGCGGTTGCTGATCCACCCGTAATGATTTTGGATGAAGCTACTTCAAGCATTGATACCCAAACCGAATGCCAAGTGCAAGCGGCGATGGATCGTTTAATGGTAGGACGGACTAGTTTTGCAATTGCGCACCGGTTATCAACAATTTATAATGCTGATTTAATTATTGTAGTTGATAATGGTCATATTGTTGAATCTGGTAATCATAAACAATTAATGCAACATCATGGCGAATATTACCAATTGTATACTGGTTCATTAACACTGGAATAAAATAAAAGAACTTGCAAAGTTACTTGCAAGTTCTTTTTTGTAATCTGTTTAATTAAATGGCATTGTTTTGACAGTTACTGGTACAGATTGGGGAACTAAATCGCCAATTTGTGATTTTAAATCAGTAACACTGTGACAGTCAAAGACTAATTGCCCTTGTTGATTAGTTTTGGTAGTAATGAACATAATGACACGCTTTAATCCTTTTTTAGTAACTAAAGCGGGTACTAATGTTACTGCACTAATATCATGGTATTTAATGGTATGGCGTCCGAAGAGACCAGGAGTAACAATAAACTTGGTAGCTAACCCACTAACACCGGCCATAATATTTACCAATACAAAAAGTGCCATTAAAACAATATATGCCCAACTACTATCAGGAATTGCTAAAATAGTAACTCCGATTGCGATGATAAAAACAACAGAAATAAAGTTATATTTACCACGAATCATAATTTGGGATTGAACATAAATTGATTTTAATGCATAAGCTGCTAACAAAATATCTAAGGCAATAATTAGTATATTCATACTATCTAGTACCTCCTCCTTAGGTAATACTATAACAAAAATATTAATAACTATAAATAAAAAAAGAACATGTTTTAAAACATGTTCTCTTTAATTTTAATGATTACTAACGATTATTGAATATCGATATGTGCAGCTGTAGTAGCTTCAGTATCCTTTGGTAAAGTAATTGTTAAAACACCATCATTATATGTTGCTTTAATATTCTTCCGATCAACATTTGGTAAACGATATTGACGGCTAAAGCTACCATATGAACGTTCACTGTGAATGATGTGATTCTTAGTATCAGCATCTTTAACTTCACTATTCTTAGTAGCACTAACAGTTAAGATATTATTTTCATAATCAATCTTAATGTTATCCTTCTTTAAACCTGGTAGATCAATCTTAACATCGTATTCCTTATCACTTTCAGAAATATCAGTCTTCATGATATCACTATCATTGTTAAAGAAATTGCGTGATAGTGGGGCAAAAAAGTTATTTGCTAAACGATCAAATGCATTATCCATACTCATTAAATCATTACGACGACTTACATTGTTATCCATAATCTTATCAATACCCCTTTCAAAAATTTATTTCTTACGCTTACAATTTTCATGATAGACAATTTTAATTAAGGGGTCAAAAAAAACGAACTTTAATATTTCATTAAGGTATTTTTATTTTATCTAA
This sequence comes from uncultured Lactobacillaceae bacterium, assembly GCA_963926925.1. Lineage (GTDB taxonomy): Bacteria > Bacillota > Bacilli > Lactobacillales > Lactobacillaceae > Paralactobacillus_A. The sequence goes on along the minus strand of CAWUZD010000014.1, from coordinate 7,329 downwards.
CGATTATTAAGTAAAATGAAGATTTTTGATAATAAGTAATAAAATGAAAATAGTAATTTATTGAAAGAAGTCTATTTAATTGCAAAAAGTTCTTCAAATTATTAAGAAATGGCAAGTTTTAATTGTAATTATTATTGGCTTGATTGGTGTAATTGTGACGCATTATGATGCCTCTTTATATCATCAACCAGTTGGCCAAATTGTTAATGTTACTAAGTTGAAAACGACAACTGTTCAGGATGAGTATCAAAATACCGATAAACAAATTGAACAACGGTTACATATTCGCATTTTAAATGGACGTTATCGCAATCATTACTTTACAGTGAATAATACCTATACACTTTCTGGTGCATTGGATATTCCTTACCATCGTCATCAACAAGTAATGATGAGTATTAATCATGTTGATGGTAAATTAACGGGCACCATTAATGGTCCTAAACGTGATGTATGTGTTGTGTTCACGTTATGGTTAGCGGTTAGTTTGACATTAATATTTATGCATTTAAGTGGGATATTTGCACTATTAAGCATTGGTATTAATGCATTGCTGTTTTATTTAGCTATTTGTTGGGATTTACGTTTGAATGGTGTTAATGTTTTACCGATTTTTAGTGGTTTAGCAATTTTGTTTGCAATAATGACCTTGGTTTTGGTACTAGGCTTTAATCGTTCAACAATTATTGCCCTGAGTGCAACCTTAGGTGGCACTTTTTTAGCATTGTTGATTGGTTCAGGAGTCATGATGATTACGCATGAAAACGGGATGCATTTTGAAGCAATGGCTTATGTTACCCAGTTACCGCAGCCGTTATTTCATGCGGAAGTATTGTTGGGTTCATTAGGAGCGGTAATGGACATTATTATGGATATGGTGGCTACCTTAACACAGGTAGTGCGTGAACAACCAAATTTAACGCATAAACAAATTTTCATTACGGCCCGTCATATTGGTCATAATATTATGGGACCGTTAATTAACGTCTTGTTTATGATTTTTATTGGTAGTACGTTGCCAATGGCTATTTTATATTTACAAAATGGCAATAGTATTGCTTATACATTCCAATTTGTAATGTCATTAGGAATTGTCCAAAGTTTGATTAGTGGCATTGGCATTGCTTTAGCAGTGTTACTAACTGAAATATTATCTAGCTGGTTAATGGTAAGGAGCGAACAACATGTCAACCATTGAAATGCTTGGCTTAGTTTTGTTAATTTTAATGATTATTGTCGGTGGTAAACAGGGCATCAAATCATTTTTTAGTTTATTAACAAATTTTTGTTTATTATGGATTGCCTTAATTTTAATTAAATTAAAATTGCCAATTATTATTGTGACCGTTGTTATTGGGGCGATTGTATTAGCAGTAACAATTTATCTGGGCAGTGACAATATGCTTACTGCCCAAACAGCCTTTATCGCTTCATTGATGGTAATGTTATTGGTCACATGTGTAATTATTGGCGTTGAAAACTGGGCCCAAGTTCAAGGCTTTGGTACTGAAGATTCAGAAGAAATTGTTGGTTTTTCAATGCAAATCGGCATTTCATTTTTACAAATGAGTATTGCGGCAGCAATTTTTAGTACTTTAGGCGCAATTGCCGAAGCGTCAATGGCGATTGCAACGGCCTGCTATACCTTAATGAAACAAAATGATAAAATGACCCCGCAACAGTTATATCAAGATGGTATCACTGCTGGTAAAGATATCATTGGCACAACGTTAAATACGTTATTCTTTGGTTTCTTTGGCGGTTTTTTGGCCTTATTTATTTGGTTTGTTGGTCTGCGTTACCAATGGGGCACAGTTATTAATGATAAAATCTTTGTTGCTGAAATTTTATTGATTTTATTTGCTATTATTGGCGTTGTTATCACGGTTCCAATGACAGCATGGTTAATGTCTAAGCAATTAAAAGCACAACAAATTGATAAGAAAAATAAATAACTGATTTGTTGATAATGCAAAAATTTGGTATACTTTACACAATCTCAATCTAAATAACGGGGGTTTTACATGAGTACGTTTATTGACTTTGTGTTACATATTAATGATCATATGGTTAGTTTAGTTAACAGTTTTGGCGATTGGACATATTTAATTTTGTTTGCCATTATTTTCGTTGAAACTGGGGCAGTTATTTTGCCATTCTTACCAGGTGATTCATTATTATTTGCTGCAAGTGCAATTGCTGAAGATAGTCGTTATGGATTGAACATTTGGGCCTTTGTTGGTTTGTTCTTAGTTGCTTGTATTGCTGGTGACTCTTTGAACTTTTATCTTGGTAAGCATACTGAACAACTGCTAGCACGTTATAAATGGTTCAGTCGGTTTATTAGTCAAGAAAGTTTGGCTAAGGGTCGTGCTTTCTTTGAAAAGTATGGTGCCTTATCAATTATTTTAGCCCGTTTTATGCCAATCATTCGGACATTCGTGCCATTTGTTGCTGCTGGTTCAGGTTTCGAATATAAGCACTTTATTCGTTACAATTTAATTGCCTGCGTTGGCTGGGTAACGTTATGCTGCGGTGGTGGTTACTTCTTCGGTAATATTCCATTTGTTAAGGAACATTTCTCTGCAGTCGTAATTGGCATCATCGTTGTTTCATTATTGCCGGCCGTAATTGGTCTCATTCGGAGTCATTTAGCAAGTAAGGCTAGTAAAAAAGCAGATTAAAAATAGTAAATAAAATAAAGGCGTGTAAACATCATGTTTACACGCCTTTTTGTTTTACTTATTTAGTTGTTAACGGCTTGTGATTGCATCCGTTCATTATGACTATCAATAACCATTTGCAAAATGCCTTTGGCAACATTGACATTCTTTAATAACGGACCATGTGAATAGCAACCAATAGTGTTTTTATAACGCATTCCTTCAGTGTGATATTCAGGATTATTACCATAACCTTTAATCATTTTGCCGAATGGTTTTAAGATTTCTTTATTATCGAAGTATGTGCAGCCACTATGGTTTTCAAAGGCATGAACTCGGCCAAATTCACAATCATATTCAGTATTACCAATCATCCGGTTCTTAGGATTAAAGATGGTATGGAAAGGTAAAATATTTAAACCTTTAATGACCGTACCATCACCAGTTTTGTAGTAACTGCCTAGTAATTGGTAACCACCACATACGCCTAAGAAAGGCCGACCAGCTTTGATATATTTATTAATGGTTTCCCGAAAACGTGGGAAATCTTTAGCAACAACGGTTTGTTCAAAGTCTTGACCGCCGCCAAAGAATAAAAAGTCGTAATCGAAAGCATCAAAAGTAGGTGTATCAATGCTAATATTATCAACTTGAACTTGATAACCCTTTTGCTTTAAAAAGTAACTTAAAATTTTAATATCGCCAGAATCGCCGTAAGTATTCATTAAATCCTCATATAAATAGGCGATTTTAATTAAATCTTGTGCATCACTCATGATATTTCCCCCGTTTCATCATGCTATGCTTATTATAATTGCTCTAATAGTAGCATACAAATCATTGTTAGAACAGTGATGACTGTAGTTAGTTTTAATTTAAATTAATCTACGATAAAATAAAAATAATAATTATACTAGCGGCAAGAGGATTGATTCCATGTATTATTTTTTAAATACAATCGTAAATGAAGATAAATCAGGTATTGAACATGCGGAATTAAAACGAATTGCAATGTTTAAAGAACATCATGTTCCTGCCAAAATTGTAACACGTGATTTTTCATTAACATTTCACGATGTTATTCATCACGTTGGTTTGCAAGATAGTGATGTGATTAATTTGTTTGATTTTTTTGGTGAATCAACCGATTTTGCAGGGCAACCTTGCGGTGTTACTGATTTACATATTAGTAGTAATCTTGAATTACTAGTTAATGATCAAGATCCGAATGGTTATATGGTACGCAATGCCCAGCGAATTATTCAACGAATTGGCATGCGTGCTCCCGATTATAAAAAAGTTGAAGTTATTCGGACCTACGATGCCTATGGTCATTTAGCTAAAGCTGAATGGTATGATACTCGAGGCTTTCGTGCTTTAGAACAATTTTTTGATGCTGATGGTAATTTGTTAGCAGAACAGGTTTATAATCCTGAAGGCAAATTATTTTATCAAACCTTTCATCAACGTTCACCATTTAGTAATCAAAAAATTGTTAATACGTTATACCGCATTATTGACTGGCATGGTCATGATTATTCATTTAATGGTCAAAAAGAACTAACGCGTTTCTTTTATGATGAATTAAATAAGCAAGATCAACAAGCTGTCTTTATTGTTGACCGGACAATGGAATTAGCATGGCCAGCTTTAAACATGCATACGCCAGTAGTTAAGTATATGCATTTGCATTCTGCTCATTTGAATAATCATCAGGATGTGATGCATTCTTCATTAAACTTTAACTATGAATATGCTCTTAATAATCTTGATAAATGGGATGGCGTTATTATGCCCACAGCACGGCAAGAAGCTGATTTTCAACAACGCTATGGTACGCAAACACCGACTTATGTTATTCCCGTTGGTGTTGTGCCTGATGAGCAATTTGATAAAAAACCAGTACCATGGGATGAACGTACTAAAGGTTTAGTAATTATGGTGGCACGGTTATCACCAGAAAAACAACAGGACCAAGTTATTAAAGCCTTTAAACAAGTTGTTGCTAAGCTCCCTAACGCGCGTTTAGAATTTTGGGGATATGCTAATGAACATGAGGATAAACGCTTGCAGAAGCTTGTCAATGATGAACATATGGAAAAATATGTTGCTTTTAAAAATTATACTCGTGATATTGGTAAGGTGTATGATCAAGCCCAACTTTCAGTATTATCATCACGGACGGAAGGCTTTTCATTAGCATTATTAGAATCACAAGCCCATGGTGTACCAATGCTTGCTTATGATGTTCCTTATGGACCACAAGAAATTATCCATGATGGTGAAGATGGTTATCTTGTTAAACTAAATGATGTTGATGCTTTAGCAGCAAAAATGATTGCATTATTGAGTGATCAACAAAAGGCAGCAGCATTCTCTAAGCATGCTTATGAAAATGCCAAGAAGTTTAAAGCAACTGCTATTTGGAAAGATTGGTTAAAATTAATGCATGATGCACAAGACAAGGTGGCAAAAGAATGATTTACTTTATTAATGAATATTTAATGGCTTGGAATTCTGGCATTGAGCATGCTGAAATCAAACGCTTGCACATGTTTAAGGATGCTAATATTCCGGCTAAACTAATTACTAGAAATTATGATCCCTTAACAGCGCAAAATCGTAATACTTTTCATTTAAATAGTAATCAAATTTTAAATATGTTTGATTATTTTCAAGATGCCGTTGATGTAAAATCACCAGGTCCTAACCAGCCTAAAATTGATGCCTTGCAATTAGCACCAGCTTACAGTGTTATGCCTGGGGCTGATGTAAGTAAAGTCTATGATGGTGATCAACAAATTATGGCGGTTCATTTTGCTCCTGGTACATATGGACAGTTATATCAAGTTGATTATTTTGATGCTTTTGGTAAAGTTGTGCAAACCACTTTGTGGGATTTTCGTGGTTTTAAGTCACGTGATCAATTTTATGGTCCTAATGGTGAATTAATTAGCCAAGTTAGCTATACACCAACTGGTAAAGCTGTAATTCACGAATATTTCTCACGGAATGATCAAAACCAAAGTTATGTTTCATTAATTGAATTAGATGATTATCACCATCAACATTTATTCTTTAATAATTATGATGAATTGTTTGCCTTTTTCCTTGATGAGATTGCTAAACAAGATGAACATGCCATTATGGTTGCGGATCGTCCTGGTGTAGCTTATGAAGCATTACTAAATATGGAATACCATCATGTTAAACGCTTTGTTACCTTGCCAACAATTCATACGGCAGACATGAAAGATCCCGTATATGCTAACCTATCTGGTTTATATAATGATGTAATTGTTGAACGTGGTGATCAACTGAATGGCGTAATCGTTGCAACTGAACGGCAAAAGAATGATTTGACTTTATGGGAGGGTGGCGCCCAACGGTTAAAGGCACCAATTTATGCAGCTAGTTTTGCCATTGTTCCTAATAAGCAAATTATTAAAGATCATATTCCGTTAGCACAACGAACGAAACATAAGTTAATTGCGGTAACGCGTTTATTAGCTGATCGGCGGACTAATGATATTATCAATGCCTTCGCTAAGGTTTTACAACACTATCCTGATGCAACTTTGGATATTTATGGTTATGGTGATCAGTTTGGTAATTTATCCGAACAGATTAAGCAACAGAAATTAACGGGACGGGTAACTTTAAAGAATTATGTTGTTGATTTAGCTCAGGCTTATGATGATGCGCAGATTTATGTTAATGCTACTGATGGGGATGCTGAACCACTGGCAATCGCTGAAGCATTAAGCCATGGTTTACCAACAGCAGCTTATGATGTCTTTTATGGACCACAAGAAATGATTTCACAAGGACGTAATGGTTACTTAGTGCAACATGGCGATGTGAATGGTTTAGCCCGTGCCATTGAATTAATGATGAGTGATGACCAACGGTGGGAAAAGATGAGCGCAGCTGCTTATCAACAAAGCCGTAACTTTAGTGAAAGTGCGGTATTACCACAATGGGAAAAAGCACTTGGCATTTCAAGTAAGTAAAATAAAAAATGATCGTTATAAACGATCATTTTTTATTTTCTGAATTATCTTCGTCATTTTTTTCAAAGGCAAAGTGAACAATTTCATCGTTTTCTAAACGTTTTAGTTGTTCTTGCAAGTATTTTTGTCTTTTTTGTAAGCTTAACTTTAAGTTAACTAATGATTGCTGCTGTTCAACCCGGTGATCAAGTTCAACTTGAATTTGTGCTTGTTGTTGATTACGTGTTAGTTCTTCTTGACGTAATTGTTTTAATTCATCGGTTGTGGATTGGACAAGATTTTTTTGTTGTTCAATTTGTTGATTTAAGGTTTCAACATTTTTATTTAAATCATTTAGCATATGTTGGGCCATGCTAATTTCATAAATAAAATGTTGTTCTAAAACATCGTTACTAGCATCAGTAACCATTTTTTCCTGAGCAGTTGCAATTTTATCTTGATAACTTGCAATCCGTTCATTTAAATCATTTTGCTGTGTTAGTAATTGTTGTAGCATCATTTGTTGTTGTGCTTGTTGAAACAATAATTCTGATTGTTTTGGACGAGTTGAAGTTGCTAATGTACTTAATTGTGACTGTACTTCAGTTACTTTATCATTAGCTTGTTCAATTTGTGGGTCTAAACTTTTTAATTGTTCATCAATTAAAGCTAAA
>CAWUZD010000013.1:0-8816 GCA_963926925.1 uncultured Lactobacillaceae bacterium | reverse complement strand
TTTTGTTGTAATCTAAAGTAACTAATTTAGCTAATACCATTGATACCCGGTGTGGCGTATAAAATTCGCCGGCTTTTTTACCAGAATTACCGGCAAAATCGGCAATTAAATATTCGTAAACATCACCTAAAATATCATGACCATTTTCATCTTTATAAGTAAAATTATTTACTAACTCAACAATTTTACTTAATGTTTTCGCCTTAGCAGCAGTATTTTCACCCAACCGACTATTACTTAAATTAACGTCAGCAAAAATACCCCGAAAATCACCGCTATGATAAGCACTAACATTTAATTCTGCATTATCATTGAAGTGATCAAACATATTTTGAAAATCTTCGGGTTTTAATTGATTATTTTCAACTTTATCAACAATTGTTGTCCAAGTATCTTCGGGAGCAATTGCATATCCTAAGCTACTAGAAATATCTTCTAAATAATCTTTAAGGTTTTCACCACTTGCTTGTTCACGATAAGCATCATTAACGCTTTGACCAGGTTTAACGTCAATAATTCCTTCTTCAACTAAGTATTTTTCTTGGTGTTCTGATAAATAACGATAGAAAATAAATGCCAAAATATAATTACGATATTCAGAAGCATCCATATTACCACGCAAAGCATTAGCCATACTCCAAAGTTGTGCAGTCATGCTTTGTGCATTTGTTTGTGTTGTTTTTTGTTCCTTATCCATCCCTAAATCTCCACTTCGCTAATTAAAAATGTTTCTTAACATCATCGGCCATGTTATTTAAAGCTTGACGTAATTTTATCCGATATTTAATACGATTCATTTCACGAATTTCTGGGGTTGCAGCATCAGTTTGATAAACAGCTTGTGCTTCTTTAATAATGCTATCTAATTCGTGATTAATATTTAAATCATCACTGCCAACCATATGTTGATCAACTAATTCATTAATTAAATTGTGGTCAGCAATGTCCGCAATCCCCCACTTTTGCTTAAATTCATAAATATAATGACGGACGCCACTTTGTTTATGATTATCAATCAAATCATTAATTTGCTTAGCTTCAACTGGATAACTATTGATTTCAACATTACCTTGCATTAAATCATTACTAAAGTTATGAATATCCTTAGCACGTTCACGATTATCCATTTGTGAAGTCATTTGATCAATATCACGCTTAGTTACTTGGGCTGCTTCTAAGTCATTATCATGTACTTGGTTTGCTAATTGTGCAATTAATTCCATAAGATAATCATAGTTAACTTCAATAGTATCAATATGTGTCATCTTTAAATTAACTTGAATTGGATCAATATGCTTGCGTTCAGCGATTTTTTCACGCAATTCATCAGCTAAGTTATTATTTAAAATATTATCTTGATCTCTACTAATAGCAATATCATCATAGAATTTTTGCATAGCTTGATCATCGTCTTTATTAAATTCATCACTTTGCATTACTTGTGAAACTAAACTACTGTAATGATTTAATAACGTATACATTTCTTCTTGACGATCAGCATTATCAGGCGTTCTCGTAAAATCATCTGTTAATGATGCTAAACGATCAACAACAGGTTTTAATTCATCAACAACTTGTTGATATGATTTAGCTAAAACACCATCATCAACTAAATTAAATTCAGTTTGTACACTAGCTGAATCATGATCAGCATAGAGTGTTAATGCATCTTCCATTAATTTCTTTGAATTAGCGGGCCAACGATAATTAATAATATGGCCAAATGGCTTCGTACGCATATCATAAATACGGTTAGTCCGTGAATAAGCCTGAATTAAATTAGCACCTTTTAAAGTGCGGTCAACATACAATGTATTTAATTGTGGCGCATTAAAACCCGTTAGTAATTGATCAACAACAATTACCAAATCAAGATAATCATCAGGATCTTTGCTAATCTTTTTACTCAAACGATCAACAACTTGTTGGGTATATTCTTTGGTAGTAGTGTCATCAAAACTAGTACCAAACATTTGGTTATAATTTGCAATGGCAGTATGCAAATTCTCATTGGTTTCTAATTGTTGATTACTATTACTAGTATCTTGGCTAAAAGTAATCGCAACCCGTAATGGTCGTTCTAAGCCATATTTAGCGTAATTTTGATTTTGCTTCAAAAATTCTTGATAAAACTTCATTGCCATTGGTGTTGATGCTTGTCCACCACCAACATGAGTTGTCAAAATTGCATTATATTCACCATTTACTGAACGTTTTTGCCAATTCGTCATAATATTTTGAACAACTAAGCGTACATGATCATCATTCATATCATAAACACTAGAATTAACCATATCATCCATATCTTCAGGAGTTAAGTGAGCAATGCGCTTTTGAATTTGCGCAGTTGTCCATGAAGAATGTTGCCGTTTAAAGTATTCTGGTAAATAATGATCACGCAATTCGTCTTGACTTAATGTTGTTTCAAAATCAACCTTGAAGCCAAGGACATTACGATCAGCAATTGCATCTTTAATTGTGTAAATATGAAGGACATCCCCAAATAATTCATGTGTAGTTGGCCCTTTATGAGCATCAAAAACTGGCGTACCAGTATAACCTACCCATGCTGCATTTGGAAAACCTTTTTTAATTTGCTGCAACATTTCTCCAGCAGTTGAACGATGCGCTTCATCAACAATAAAAACAATGTGTTTATTAATTTTAGCGAATTTTTCACTATTAACCAAACGTGCTAATTTTTGAATGGAGGTAACAATAATACCATTTTTCTTGGTTTTTAACTTCCGTGCTAAATCATTCTTGCTAGCAGTATTATCAATAGTATTACCATCAGGATCATAAGCACGATATTCATCAGCTGTTTGATTAGTTAAGGCAATTCGGTCAACTAAGAAAACAACTTTATCAACATTAGGTAAGCGTGATGCTAACCATGCTGTTTTAAAGGAAGTAATGGTTTTACCAGAACCAGTAGTATGCCAAACATAGCCAATATTATTATCACCATAGTCAAAATCATGGTTACGAATACTATTAATTACCTTTTTAGTAGCATATACCTGATAAGGACGCATAACTTTAATCGCTTCTTGATTAAGCGTACCGTCCAAAATCATATAATTAGTAGCCATCTGATGAGCCATTGGAATAGAAAGAAAATAGTTAGCAAATTCTTGCCAATCAAATACTCGTTTATTATTCTCATCTTGCCATTCAAATGCAAAAGCTGTATTAAAATTATCATCAGTTGTGTTAGCCATATAGTGAGCTTCAGTTGGTGTTAAGGCTACTAAAATTTGCAAAGTACTAAAAATATCAGTATATTGGCGTTCATGAATATATTGATGCATTTGTTCTAAAGCTTCACGAGCACCATGATGATATGTTTTTTCTTCAATTTGAATAATTGGCAAACCGTTAATTAACAATGTAATGTCAAACCGACGTTCTTTATAACCTGTAACTCTGGCAGGACGCACAATTTGATTAACAATTTGGTAAACAGTATTACCAGCACCGATTTGTTCTTGATCAAATACTGTTAAATAAACATGACGTCCATCATCAAGATCAACTTCAACTTGTGAACAGCCATTAACACCATATAAAAATTTACCTGCTTGATAAGGTGTTTCAATGCTATTAATAATATGCTTAATTTGCATAAATTCATTATCGGATAATGGTTTAGTTAATTTATCCTGATTAAGTTGATAAATGATATTTCTAAAATTATCCCATAATTGTGCCGTTGTCTTAATATCGGGCATGTATTCCCATTGTTTACTACCACCCAAATTAGTTAAATACTTAATAATATCAGGTTCAAAATCATGCACTTCAGTATATTTCATAATCGCCTAACTCCTATAACTTATAACTTTCTTAATAATATCAAAGAAGTTATCATTATGAAAACGTTTTTTATATAAAAAATTCCTTCGCATTACTGCAAAGGAATCATTTCACTATTTAAACAAATCCAAAATTGAAAAAGTACTTTTATGGTAAACCTTGTTATAGATTGCTTTCTTGGGGTTCTTGATGTAACCCATCCCTTTTTTACCATAGCCAGGAATTAAGGCGCGTTTGATGCTGCGCGTCATCCGGCCTTTAGTACGGGCATCAAGTGACTTCTTCCAACTAGGTGTACGCATGCCAAATTTCATTAGTTATCATCCTCATTACTACTATTATTTTGCACATTAGTATTTGTATAATTAATTGGTGTATCAACTGTATTACCAGTATATTTATTAAGTAAACTACGATATTCAGTTTGTGCGTTTTGATCATTGGAAATAATCCATCGTTCTGCGTCATCACTGTTCATTCCTTTAATCGCAAAACCACTATCTGGACTAGCTGTTGCACCGTCAAGTTTACATTCATAAACAATACCATTATCCGCTAAGAGATACTTATCAACTGGTTTATCAATATCAATTTCATCATCTGAATAGTTCAAACCATCATCGGTTTCTTCAGCAATATCATCACATTGTCCAATATTACCATTGGCATCAGTATAAAAAACTACACCACCAATTGCTTTAATACGATAATTTTTTGAACTGTATTCATCACTTGCATTTCTAACTAAAATATCGCCATTAGGTGTTTTAGCATACCACAAGCAGCCATCAGTACCAGGACCATGATCAAAGTAATAATTACTTACAGCTAATTTACCAAGTGTGGCCCGTTGTGCTGCCCATTGTAAGAAATCTTTATTAATTGCATCTTTTTGCTTTTTTGTAATATGTATTGTTTGTTGGGCATTATTAATTACTTCCGCTTGAACTGGTTGATTATGATAAACTACTTCTAACGTTGTAGCAGTTAAACTCAATGTCAATGCTGTTACTAACATTGCCTTATTCTTCATAATAATCTCCTCTTCATTAAACCGTTTACATTAACCAAAATACCGACTCTTCCTTTTAAAGTCAAAAAATAAGCCACAGCAATGCTTGCTGTGACTCTCAATTAATATTTGAAGTTAAGTTGTTGTGGTAAATTGTTCAAGTAATGGGCGAGTTTTAGTTGTTTAATAATCGCTTGCAAGTATGGTGTTTGCATTTCGTGATCATTATTACTAAAGTCCATACTCATATGACTGCGTAATTCGGCAACTTCTGATGAGGTAGCAGTTAATGTTAAGTTACCTTGTTTCAGAGCTTGTTTAGCAGTATCAAGTTTGTGCGTTAAGTCATGGTGATCATCAGCGATGACGACACTCGCTAAGAAAGCGGCAATGTCATTTTCAGCTTTGGTATGCATCACGTCATAGACAAAGTACAAGAACTTATATGCCAAGGAATGCCGCAACAAGTAGTAGCAATCATATTGCACATCAAAGTTAGTAAGCGTCGCGATTTCAGGTACCGGTACTAATAACTTACCATCATTTAACCACGCACTGGTAATTTCTTTAATAAGGATATTGCGGTAACGGAATTGCACGGTCCGTTTCGCCAAGCGGGCATGGTCAAGCTTACTTGAATAAGCTGTCATCGCGTTATGCGTGGTGGTATCTTTCAAAATAATCTGGTAGTCCGGATTAATTTTATACAAAAAGCCGATGTATTCGTTATTTTCAACATATTCCCAGTGTGTATAGTCACCAAGAATGTATTCAAAATAGTCCATAATTTCCATATCTTCGTGGAAACGCTTGCGCCATAATAATTCGGCTTCATGGTCAGTTGCGGTAGCGTTAATCGGGGTATTACTATCGTTATTCCGGCAATAAATCGCTCCAGCGCCCAAGGTATTACCCTTACGGTATGGTTGGGCTAAGAAGAATGGCACCTGGTCACTATCAAAAATCGTAATCGCATCAACTTCATGGCCTTCAACGTGGTAGGTTTGCACGTCAGTTTGTGGGAAAGTGTTCTGGGCAAACGGCAAGTCACGGATGAAGTTTTGCAGTTGTTGTTTATTTTTTCGGTTTTCGTCATGTTCAACACCAATCACCCGTTGGTCGTCAGTTACGCCAATAATTAGGTAGCAGTCCTGGTGATGAGCGGTATTCGCAAAACTAATGACATCCCGCGCTAGTTCTGATTTTTGTGTCTTTTCATACCATTGTTGTTTAAAATCCCAGTATTCATTTTCATGTTCGGGACTATGAATCATCGCTAATAAATGTTCTTTATCCATAATTCACCTATATTATTAATCTCTTCTGCCTTCACTATACCGCAAATTAAGGTAATTGGAACGTTGCCGTGCACAAAAAAAGGTGTTTCATTACGAAACACCTTTTTCGTTAATAACTTACCTTACGATTATAATTTATCGTCATCTTTTAAAACAAAGTTACCGTTTGATAAGTCGGATTTTTCATCACGATGTTCTTTATCAAGTTTCTTAACAGTAGCTTCAACGTCTTTCTTAACGTCTTTTAATTCTTCGTCAACTTTCTTAACGCTTTCGTCAATTACGAAGTTACCATTAGAAACTTCTTCATCCTTGTTTAAATCAGTGGCAGCTTTTTGTTTCTTGTCATTAATCATAATCTTACGCTTCTTTCTGCTAATATTTAATATTAGTCTTTATCAATACTAATGCTTGTCCGTTGGTACTTATCAGTGTCTTGTAATAATGATGTAATTACATTAACAACCCGTTCTTGTGATAATTCGGATGGTTTGAATGCATCAGCACTTACGGCAGCCTTTTCATCTTGTTTGATGCTCTTGTGTAACCAGAATGGCCGTACCATCGTGTAGTCAAGACCACTTTCACGAATGGCTTTAGCTGCTTCATGGTAATCAACAGCAGCATCATCAATTTGTTGGGTTTTCCATTCACCATAACTTTCTGGTAATTGGTCATAAATACCTGATGTTGTGGCAAAGATTAACCGTTTAACATGTTCATCAGTCATAGCGGCAATAATTGCATTTGCAGCATCAGCTAAGTTCTTGTTGATGTCGGCATAAACAACATCTTGCCCATGCATGGCCATCTTCAAATCATGAAGATCAGTTACTTTACCTTCATAAACTTTATCAATACTCTTTACTTCAGTTGAAAGTTCACTCTTGTAACGAGTGTATAATGTTACTTGATCGTTTTCAGCATCGTATTGTAAGTTTTCACGAACAGCGCTCGCAATTTTATTTTCAGCGCCAATAATTAACAATTTAGTCATTTTTATTTATCCCTCTTCCCTAAAACTTTATTGCACTTCACTAGTAATACCGTAATCGTCTTGACCAACCTTGATATTTTGATTGTAATCAATTGTGGTCTTCACTGTATTATCACTATACTTGTGAATTAAACGCCGGTATTCGTTCTGCGCATCCTTGTCAACTGAGATGGCCCACTGGGTTGCATCAGCGGTTTGGCCTTTAATTGAAAAACCACCAGCGGGCTTAATGTCATCTCCGCTTAACTTGCATTTATAGATAATGCCGTTATCAGCTAAGAGATACTTATCAATTGGCTTGGTTGTATCGACTTGGCTTGATGAATAAGTAGCACCGTTATTAGTGTCTTGTTTAATTGCATTGCATGCACCAGTCGTGCCATTCTTAGCAGTGTAAACAACGACACCACCAATGGCTTTAATCCGATAATCCTTAGAACTATCTTGTTCACTGGCATTTCTTACTAAAACATCACCGTCAGGCGTTTTGGCGTACCATAACTTACCATCCTCGTTAGTACCATGGTCAAAGTAATAATTACTTACGGCAAACTTACTTTTTTGACCACGTTCCGCTACCCACTTAGTGAATGCTTTCGTAATTTTTGCTTGTTGCTTTTTTGTTAAATGCAATGTCTCATGCACGTTGTCAACAACAGCAGCATGCGCGTCATTAGTGTAACTTGTTAGTGAAACAGCTGAACAAGTTAATCCCAATGACAACATCGTGATTAACAGTGCCTTACTCCTCATTAAGACTTCCTCCTCGTCGATCTTCCTTACACTTTTGATTATATCGGTTTTAGTAATAATAGTATAAAAAAAAGCCTTCACTCCGTCTTCTGGAGCGAAGGTATCATTCATTAGCTTCGATGTGCTCTTAACTTCGTCTTCTGGAATAAGAACTTAATCATTACTAACTACATCTTCTTTATAACATCAAACTAACAAGCATGGTTAGTAAAATGCTCATTAAGTTAAAATTAACCTTTTTAATTTATAATGAAAGTGTAATTAGTTCGAAAGTAGGTAATGCGAATGTTACTAACACTAGCAATTTTAATTAGTATTGCGGCAATGATTTGGATTGGTTTTGATCTTTTTAAAATCATTACCAAGCACCAAAGTAAGCGCCAGTTATACATGCCGATTATCATTTTCATCATTGCCCTCGCAACAGCGCTCACGATTAATCATGAAAATCAACAAACGGCGGCGCAACAAACAATGACTATTTCCAGTAGTACCAAAAACACGATGCTCGTTATTCAAAATGAATTAAGTTCACTCAAAAAGTTGCATGCGGTTAATGCGATTACGGTCATGAATAATACCGTGGTGATTAATACCATGACGCCTAATAACGAAATTACTAAGCAAACGATTAATGATTTAATAACGGACGTTTGCCAAAAGTTAAGTACTAAGCCGGCTATTATCAGCAAGACTGGCATTAATATTGAAATCACTTCACCTGATTACACTAACAGTAAGAGCATTCGCACTGGTTATGCGCATGTTGATAGTGCTAACCTCGCTAAGGTTACTAGTAGCAATCTTAGTAGTGTTGTCCAAAATTATGAAAATGATGGCAAATAAAAAAGCCTTCACTCCGTCCTCTAGAGCAAAGGCTTATCTTAGTTAGTACCACTGCTTCTCACTCCGTCTTCTGGAACAAGAACTCAACATT
>CAWUZD010000012.1:0-29459 GCA_963926925.1 uncultured Lactobacillaceae bacterium | reverse complement strand
TGCCCACATAAAGTTACCTTCACGCATCTTGTGCTCATAAGCCTTACTTTGTCTTAATAACCGTAATGCGGATAAGACTGAGAATTCACCAACAGAATCAGGTGAATAAGCAGGCACATTGGTCAAAACAATATGATTACGTTTAACGGCATCAAGATCAATATTATCAATGCCAACATTACGTAATGACCAGTATTTAATGCCATCATAACGCATCCGGTCAATTAATTCGGCTGGATATGGTTTTTGTTGATATGAAACCAAGCCATCATAGCCTTTGCATAAATCAATATTATCCATTGTTAACAATTCTTGAACGATTTTTACTTCAACATCGTTTTCTTTAGACCATTGTTTAACATATGGGATTTCATCATTACGAATCGCATAAGCAATAATTTTCATCATATTTTCCTTTCTATTGTAAAAATTCCGTAACTATCTTACACAACCTTATTATAGAATTATTATTATTTTTTGGTAAATTAAACGCGGTGATTTGCATCCAAAAAGTTTTACATTGATTTTACGCGACTTTTACCGAATCGTGCCAAATAACGAAACATTTATTGTTATAATACTTTTATAAAATTATTTGTGATACTAATCGCGCTTTTTTTTGCGCGTTTTTTTAATTTAAGTAATTATTTAAAGAAAAGTGAGCTTGCATATGAATGATTCATTAACTTTATCAATGAAGGAACGCGTTATTAAGGGATTAAAACATATCTTTAATGATAAATTAATGTTAGTAGCGATTATTGCTGCTGTTGTAACTTCATTATTAACACCACCTCATTTTAATGATGTTAATTGGCATGTCATTGTTAATGTTTTTTGCATCATGACGATGGTTCAAATTTATGAACATTTACACGTTCTTGAATTTTTAGCTAATCATTTAATTTCTTCAAGTAAGACCGAACGGCGGTTAGTGCAAATGCTTTTGTTATTAACCTTCTTTGGCGCTATGTTTTTAACCAATGATATGACGGTTTTAACATTTGCACCCTTAGTAATTTTAATTGCAATTCGTGGCAATTTTTCACCAATTATGCCCATGACATTAATGACTATTTCTGCAAACTTGGGAAGTTCATTAATGCCATTTGGTTCACCACATAATATTACAATCGTTTCATATTATGATATTAATATTGGCACATTCTTCAGTTACTCATTACCATTAATGTTATTTAGTTTGGTAGTGTTAGCAATCTGCACATTCTTTTTCCCTAATAAACCCGTTGAAGTTGGTAATATTGGTCGAGTTGATATTGATAAACGGCCATTGTTTGTCTTTATTCCATTAACATTATTAATCTTTGCTTCCGTAATTATTAATAATGTTACTTGGCTTAAATGGATTGTCCTCGCTTTAGTAATTATTACTGTTAGTCTTTATCGTCCAAAAACATTCAAGCAAGTTGACTATGGTTTGTTGGTAACTTTCTTCTGTTTCTTCATTGCAGTGGGTAATTTAAGCCGTTTGCCAAGTATTAATCATTTATTAGGAGCTATTAGTTCAACTAGTGTACGGACATACCTTGCCGGCTTATTATCATGTCAGTTTATGAGTAATGTGCCAACAGCGATTTTGTTATCACGCTTTACTCATTGTGCAGAAGCCTTGTTCTTAGCGGTTAATATTGGTGGTTTGGGAACTTTGATTGCTTCCGTAGCGAATATGATTACTTATAAGCGTTATAAAACTGGATATGGTAAACATGTTGGTAAATTCTTATTTATCTTCATGGGTGTTAATATCTTAGCATTACTATTATTTGGTTTCTTTGGTTACTTAATGTTAGTTAAATAATGATAATAAAAAAGATGGCGCATTACTAATGCGCCATCTTTTTTTAACTTTAACCAAGATTATTAATTTTTTCACTAGCTAATGCAATAGTTTGCATAATTGCTTGCGGATCATCAATCATCATGACATGACCGCTATGTTTAATAACATTATTAGTAACTTGTGGTAATTGGTTAACTAATTCATCAAGAAAATCATTATCAAGATGCCGGTCTAATTCACCACAAAGAATTTGAACATTTTGATTAATCATTTTTAAGGTATCACTTGTAAGGTTATGTGCCTGGGTAGCCCAACCAAGGTCGAGTGGGTTTCTTTGCAATAATGTTTCCTTAGTTAAAACATCGTCTTCTTGGAAAGAAGGAGTCATGTATGGATAATATTGCCGCGTGAAATCTTCAGCAAGTTGTGCTTGGTCTTGAGCTTCGATATCAGTTACTAATTGTTTAATATCAGGGTCTTTCATTAACGCATCTTCATCAACCACGCGTGGTGTTGGCATTGGGTTAATTAAAATCATTTGTTTAGCATTATCGCTGATTTGTGCTGTTAATTGTAAAGCCAACATGGCACCAATGCCCCAACCAACTACGATCAAATTATCCAAATGAAGGTGATCACAAAAGGCTTGTAAGTCATTGGCATATTCAAAGAAACGATCAGTATGATTCTTATAACTACTATGACCGCAACCGCGTAAATCAGGTGCATATACGGCATATTTATCAGTATCAATCATATTGATAATTGCTTGGAAATAACGACTAGTCGTGAAATTATCATGAATTAATAAAATTTTTTGATTACCATGACCATTTTTACGATAGTAATATTCTTCACCATTGGGAAGAACGAATGAGGCGTGTTTTTTCATAATTAAACTTCCTTTTTAGTATTCTTTACCTATATATTAGCTTTTTTTATCGGTAATTGATAATTTCTGATTGTCAGTATTTGAAGGTGTTGGGGATGTTGGTTTTTCTTCATCCTTAGTAAGATCACTCTTAAGATCTTTGGCAACACTGGCACTCGTGGCAATTTTAGTATCATTCGGATCCATAATAATAAGCTTTTCTTGTAATTCCGAAAGCATTTGAAATTGCATTTTTTGTGTTTCTAATAAGTTAGGTAATTCTGTTTGTAAAAGATGGTCAATTTTAGAATGTAACATCCGAATTTCTTCTTCAGAACGTTGGTTAACGTGATAGTCATTTTCAGCATTCATCCGGTCACGATCAGAAGCCCGGTTTTGACTCATCATAATTAAAGGTGCCTGCAAAGCCGCAACAGTACTCAAGAATAAATTCAAAAGTACGAATGGGTAAGGGTCAAAGTGAATGCCAAATAGTTGCAAACCATTAACTGCCATCCAGATAATCATTAAACCAGAAAATAGGAAGATAAATGTCCAACTACCACCAAACCGTGCTACATTATCAGCTACCCGGTCACCTAAAGAAAGATGATTTTCCAAAATATCATTAACATCAGTAATCTTGTAATCATCACTGTTAATCTTCTTGGTTAGTTTATTATTAAGCTTTTGATTATGTTTCAAATTATTATTAATAAACCGATCAATACTTCTAAGCCGGTAGTTTAATAAATCTTCATTACAAATAAAACTATGACCAGTTGCATGTGGATAATCATGACGAATATGACCACGAATCCGTGAATCTAAATCACTTAAAAACATGCCATCAATCATATGATATTCCTTGTTACATACAACACATTTATATTTATTATTAACCATAATTACCTCGCTATATTTCTTCTTAAATGCCTATAGAATAGTATAAATTAAAGTTGCTAAAAAATAATATTAAATGCCATTTTTTCATAATTACATAATGATTTTAGGAAAATAAAAAATGTAGTGCATATTATTTTACAAAGAAAAAATAATGCGATGAATTAAAGTTGTGTAAAAGAAATATTAAGTGATATCAATGATATCACTTGAAGAAAGAGGTTAACTATGGATAAAAAATTAGCAGATTTCTTAGACCAAACTACTAATGCCGGATGCAGCAGTTTCTCATGGGAAACTAAAGACGGCAAACATTTATGGGGCCGTAACTTCGACTTCAACCGTTTTGCTGACGGCACATATATTACATTTGTACCACGTGACAAAGAATACTATACATGTGGTTCAGAAATTGAAAAGAACTTGGAAGACAAGAACAAAGCTGTTTCCAAGTACAGTATGATTGGTATGGATTCATTAGTAATGGGTAAAGTATCACCTGTTATGTATGAAGCTCTTAACGAAAAAGGCTTAATGGGCGGTCAACTTTACTACCGTGGTTATGCACAATATGAACCAGAAGCACGTCCTGGTACACAAGCAGTCCAAGAACCTTACTTGATTACTCATGTAGTTGCACAATGCGCAACAGTTGAAGATGTTGTTGATTTATTCAATAACAAGATTACCGTTGTAAGCATTCCAACAATGGGACATGTACCCAACATCACACTGGATCTTCACAGATAAATCAGGTGAAATAATCATCATCGAAATGGATGCTGGTGGTTTACACATTCATCGTAACACAATGGGTGTATTAACAAACAGTCCTGACTACATCTATCAAAAGACAAACTTATTAAACTACGCTAACTTACGTAACGAAGACTTCAACACAATCGACATCAACGGTGCTGAATTGCCACAAGTCTTCTCAGGTAATGGTATGCAAGGATTACCAGGTGACTGGACAGCCATTTCCCGGTTCGTTCGTTTATCATTCTTGAAGAAGTATGGTGAAAAAGGTAAGAACGAAGAACAAGGTATTGACTACATGTTCCGGTTATTCACAAGCGTTGTATTCCCAATGGGTATGGTTAAAGTTACAAACACTAGTGATATTGGTAAATATGACCAAGATGTTGTACCTTATGACTACACAGTATACACGGCTTGCATGTGCGCAGAATCATTGAAGTACTACTGGATGAACTACGAAAACACATCAGTAAACATGATCGACCTCAATGAATACAAAGATGAAAAAGATTACATTCAATTCGATATGTTGAATGAACAACACTTCATCAAGGCACAACCACTTAAAAAATAATTGTAAATAATTATTAGAAAATAAGCGGAAAGAACCTAATGACTTAGTCATTAGGTTCTTTTTTTGTATAAAATGCTTGTATTAATCGTTATATAAAACTACAATTAAAGTATAATTATGCTTATTAAGATATTTTTATATATTTTAAAAATATCTTAATTCCTGCATAAAATAAATATCAGAAGCGTACATATGGATAAATTTGTTAACAGTAGTAAAGTTGCTTTACTATCAATTGTTGCAATTGTCTTTGCCTTATTTGCTAACATTTTTCCAGCAGTAGCGGCAAATACACAATAATTTTTGATAATATTACAGCTTCTAGTTCAAGTACCAAAGTTGGATCATCTGAAACGATTACTGTTCACTTTAGTGAAAAGTATAATGGTCAAATCCAACCAGGTTCCACTTATACACTTAACATTCCACAAGCCACAGCCAGTGAAGCTGGTCTTGAAGGTCCTGCAAGTCCAACTACTATTCCATTAATTGATAGTAATAATAATGAACAAATTAGGACAGTTACAATTGACGGTACTAAAGCAGTACTTAAGTTCAATGATAATGTTGCTAATTTGCAAAATATCAAAGGTGAATTTGGTTTTAAAGTAGTTGTTAAAGCAGCTACAGGAGCTAACAAGGATCAAACCACAAAGGTAAATACTGATTGGGGCGTTCCTGTTCCTAATGTTCCAAATATTACCGTACAACCAAATACTTCTACTCCAAGTGCAGGTCTTCCACCAATTCAAACTGCACCTACTCCAGTAGTTCCAAATATTGGTGTTACTAAGGAAGGTACTGAAGGTCAAAGAGGTAACATTAACTGGCAAATTCATGGTTCTTTGTCATCTGGTGCAAATCCTAAAGATGTAACTATCACTGATACTTTGCCAGGAACACCTGAACAATCAATTCAATACCAAAACTGGTGGCTTTCATTTACTTGCAACACCGGTGTTGGTACAGGTGTAACAGTTACTCAAATTCCTTTAAGCAAGGTTCTTAGTGAAGGTTGGGGTACTATTACCAAAGAAACTAATGGTTTTGTTTTCCATTTGAATGTAGATGCAATTGCTAATTCATATGGTTTTACAACTGCATTACCAATGAAATTTACCATTAATTATCAAACTAAGCCAACAAACCCAGTTGCTGGTCAAGTATATAGTAATACTGCAAACTTGAATCCTAATAATGGTTCTTCAGCACAAAGCCAAAAAGCTACTATTAAGATTAGTAATGTTTGGGGTACTGCCAATGGCTACAATAATGGTACATTAACTATTTCTAAAGTTGATGCTAACAGTGCAACTACTTACTTAAGTGGTGCGAAGTTTACATTAACCGGTCCTAAGGATGAAGTAGTTACAAGTGATAGCGATGGTTTTGTTAAATTCACAGGTTTAACTGCTGGTAGTTATACTTTGAAAGAAACAACTGCACCAAGTGGTTATGAATTAAACCCAACTACTTACCACTTCACAATTACAGATCAAGGAACAGTAACAGATTCTAACTTGCCAACAAGTTATGATATTCCTGATACAAAGATTGCTTCATCAAGCAGTGTAGAATCTAGTTCTTCAAGCATTGAATCAAGTTCAAGCAGCAAGAAAGAATCAAGTTCTTCATCAGTCGTTGCAAGTTCAAGCAGTGAAAAGAAGAGCAGTTCATCAAGCGTTGTACCAAGTTCAAGCAGTAAGAAGAGCTCAAGTTCTTCAATAACTCCAAGCTCAAGCAGCAAGAACAGTAGTTCTGAAAAATCCAGTTCATCAATCATTGTTCCTGGAGCAACCAACCATAACAATAACAATGGTGGTAAGAACTCAAGCAGCATTAAGAATGAAAGTTCTAATGCCGTAACAAGTTCAAACCACAACAATGGTGTTGGTATTGTTGGCAAACAAAGCTCAAGCAACAATGGTCAAGGTAATGGCAAGAAGAACGGCAAATTACCACAAACTGGTGATGCTAACAACAATGTAATTGCATTATTAGGATTGTTAGTAGTAACTATCCCAGTAGTAGCATTTGCAATTGTTGAACGGCGTAAGAACAACTAATAATTAGTAAATAAACAATAAAACAGTCTTAGGTTTAAATCCTAAGGCTGTTTTTTTATGAGTAATTTTATTTAATTATTATATACGACTATAATATAATTAATAGGAATATTTTTAAGTTGTAACTACATTGTTTTTAAAGAGATAAAGGATAATCATGAATAAATTCATTAATAGTAGTAAAGTTGCTTTATTATCAATTTTTACCATTGTTTTTGCTTTATTTGGTAATATTTTTCCTGTAATTGCCACAGCTAATGCGACAACTGATGATGTACCGTTACAAACGGTACCGACACCAACAGTTACAAGTACATCAGTGGATAAAACCGGCAGTGAAAATGCTGACGGTACTTTGTCATGGACAATTAAGGGTGAATTACCAACTACAGTTGATAACAATGAAGTTACAATTTATGACGGTTCCTCAACAAGTGGCGAAACAATTAATTATTCAAACTGGACCTTGTCATTTACTGGTGGTAATGATGGTGGCACTGGTATCAAAGTCAGCATGATTCCTTTGAGCACAATTATTGCCCATGGTTGGGGTGAAATTACTAAGACTGCTAATGGTTTCATCTTTAAATTAGATCCAAATGCGATTGCGAAAGCATATGGATTTGACAAGATGACACCAATGAAGTTCCAAATTCAATACCGGACATTCCCAACTGATCCAAAGAATGGTGATATTTACCATAATAATGCTACTGTAAATCCTAATAATGGTAGTTCAACAGTAAATAAGAATGCTTCAATTAAATGGGTTAGTCCAACAAGCTCATCAAGTAGTGAATCTAGCTCTTCAATAATTGCTAGTTCTTTAAGCGTAGCATCAAGTTCAAGTAGCGAAAAGAAGAGCAGTTCATCAAGTGTAGAAGTAAGTTCAAGTAGTAAGAAAGAACCAACTTCATCAAGTGTAGAATCAAGTTCAAGTAGCAAGAAGAGCTCAAGCTCTTCATCAATTGTTGCAAGTTCAAGCAGTGAAAAGAAGAGCAGTTCTTCAAGTGTAGCATCAAGCTCAAGTAGCAACAACAGTAGTAACAAGATAGTTATTGTTGGTCAAAGCTCACACAATGATCACCATGCTAATAACAATAGCGGTCAAAGTGTAAAGCCAACAACACCAAAGAATACTAAATTACCACAAACCGGTGATGATACTAATCAAACAAGCATTGTAATTGGTCTTATCGCCGTTGGCATTAGCGTATTATTCGGTGTATTTGATTTCATTGATCGGCGTAAGAACTAAAACTAAAAATTAACACCAGCAATTAATTGCGGGTGTTTTTTAGTAAGCTAATGATTTAACAATTAATTACTAACCTGCTAATATAATTAATAAGAGGAACAGCGATGATTGATTATTTGGAGAAGAAGCTCCACATGAGAAATCTTAATCTCGAAGACTCCCAATAGAGCCTAAGTGATTACTGTTTCTCCTTTTTTATACATAAAAAAAGCTCACGTTAATCGTGAGCTTTTAATGTTTATGCATGAATTTTTTGATCATGTTTCCAAATATATTTAATAACGATAATGAATAAAATTGCTAGGGTAACGCCGAGAAAATTATTGAAGATACGGAAAATAACGCTTGTATGGATGCCGTAAATGGTTGATGCAAGCATTAATGCCCCAAAACAGTTTAGAAAAGTGTTCCAATGGTAACTAGTCGTGAAACCCAATAACAAGCCGGCTAAGGGACTTAAGAGGGTTTCAATTGATGATGGCAAGATTGAGGCTAGTAATCCAAATGACAAACAGCCGGTAATAATTCCAAAGGCACGTTGTTCAACCCGTTTTTTAAGACTAACATGGTATTTTTCAAGGTCAGGAATATAAATGGATAAAATTGATAGAGCAGCGGTTCCTAACCAGAAGAAACGTGGTAATTTCAATAATTGACCGCATAACAATGCTAAACTAACGCCAATGCTAAGCACTAATTGCCATAAACATTTACTATCAGTTAGTGAAAAGTGTTTAATAATATCACGTAGTTTTATTTCGGTAAATTGATCACGATGATGCCGATAAAGGACAATGTCACAAATAATATAACCAACGATCATTTCAATGACCCGGAGTTTAAAAGTATGCATTGATGACGCTGGAAAGTAAACAACAAATAAATAGCCAAAGATGAATAAGCCGGCTGTCCCTAATGATGGTTCGTTGCAAAGTAATACCATGATTACAGTGATTAAAATGGCATTAACGATAAAAGCACCGAATGGATTGGTATTATGTGAAACAAAAATATCACCTAATAATAAACAAGCGAAATAAGCAAACAAACTAAACTGACTAGCTTTAATGTTGTAGTTAAAGCCAATGACTTGTAATGTCATAATTAAGCAAAAAATTAATACTGATAAACTAGCATTATCATTACTAAATAACATTTCAAATAATGAAATAAAAATAATTGAAAAACCAACTAATAAAATACTACGGATTACTAAAACAAAGCGGTAATAACTCTTTAATGATAATTGGTTAGTTTCTTTAATTTTGGCAAACAATTGAATGGGTGCATATTGTAAATCTTGATAAAATTGTTTTAACTTTGCTATCATTTCATTCACCTGTATATAGAGTAATATTACTATTCTACTATGAAAAACAATAAAAAACACTACTAAATACAAATATTTTTTGCTAATAAAAAAGCCTGCCTAATCGTTCATGATTAAGCAGGCTTTTAATTAAATTATTTTAGTTATTTTTTTCAACTTTTTGTTCACTAGCAATAAAGCCCATTAATGGTTTCTTTGGCATCATTGGCATTAAGTGTACGAAAGGCTTTTGCCAACCTGGTAAACCAGAAAAGACATTAAGTTTCCCGTGTAACATTCCTTGGTAACCATCCATTGCAACGTGGTATGGATCCATCCCATGAGCAAACATCTTAGTATCAGTTAAACCTGCTGCCTTAGCAAAGCCAGTATTAACAACCCCCAGGCATTAATGTAGTTACGGTGATGTTTTTATCTTTTAATTCGTACCAAAGCGCATTGCTTAATGAAGTAAGGTAAGCTTTGGTAGCATAGTATTCAGCTTGCAAAGGTCCAGGTGCTACTGCTGCAGTTGATGAAACGTTAAGAATACGGCCACCACCATTTTTAATCATTTGTGGGATGAACAATTTCATTAATTGGGTTGGGACAATCATATTAACGCTTGCTAAAGTCATATCTTGTTGCATTGTCCGGTCAACAAATGCGCCTTGCCCACCTAAACCAGCATTATTAATTAAGTAGTCAATTTTAATATTAGCTTGTTGAACGGCATCAAAGATGGCTTGCGCTGCATTAGGATTAGTAAAATCAACAGCAATTGTTTTGACATTAACATGATATTGCGTAGTTAATTCATTTTCTAATTCACTTAACTTTTGAGGATTACGAGCAACAAGGACTAAATCACCATGATTAGTAGCATGAATTTTTGCAAATTGATGACCTAACCCACCTGTTGCACCAGTAATTAACGCAGTTTTTGTCATTTGTTTTCTCCTATTAATTAATAAAAAATATAGTATCTACTATCATTTTTATTATATGCATTGTTAATATTGCTTTTTAAATAATTAAGCTTGTTTAATCTAAATAATAAGAGATTTTTAATAAATTTAGGGTACAAAAAAAGATCGTCGTTATGGCGACCTTCGATAATTATTTAACAGTTGCTACTTTTTGTTGTTGGGCTGCTTGTGCTTTCTTAAGCATAGTGGCCTTTTGTTTAGCAATGGCAGCAGCTTTTAATTTTTGTTCTAATTGTTTCAATTGGTTGGTATTAACAACATACCAGTTGCTTGGTACTTTGAAAATATTAGTCCGGTGATGAACTTCTTTATTCAAAGATAAGCCTGCAAGCATTACCTTCCAGAATTCATTCTTATAATCATACTTTTGGGTTTTCGTTACTAATTCTGGAGTCTTGATACTGCTATTTTGTACTACTTGGTTAGTAGTATCGTATTCAACTTGGGTATGTTTCGTTTTGCTACTATCGGCTGGACGGTAAACATAAATCCGTTCATTGCCACTCCCTAATTGCTTGTAGAGTAATAAACCAAGTTGGTTATTTTTACTTACGGAAGCAATTTTAGTTGTCTTAGTAGTAGTTACAATTTTCATTCCTAAGTGTTCAGTATCGTTAAGAATTAAGATACATGACATGGCGATACTAATTAGTAAAAAAAGTCCCGAAATTGTATATTGCCAAACTGGTTTTTTAAAACCAATGAAGGCAATTAAGAATAAAACTGCGCTAATTGCAAGAATCCATAAAGCCATTATTTATCTGCTCCTTTCGTAGTATTAGTAATCAGTTGATTTAACTAGTCCTGCATTCTTTTGTAAGAAGAGGGCAATGATGATACCAATTACCCCGACAATCATTGCGGCAAAGAATGATGCACGATAACCATTCAATGAAGCGTTGATCATTTGGTGCTTATAAGCTAAAGGTGCAGAATGTAATAATGCAGTTGATGGTTTCAAGTTATTAGTTACATTCGTTAAGATAGTTGTGAAAATCGCCGTACCAATTGAACCAGCTACTTGCCGGAAAGTATTGTTAATGGCAGTACCGTGATTAATCTTGCTAGTTGGTAAAGCATTCATACCAGCAGTAGTTACGGGCATGAATGCCAACGCAACCCCAACCATCCGGATGGCGTATAATACAACAATTTCGATAATTGGTGTAGTTGGTGTTAAGGTTACAAAGTTAACTGTGCCTAATACCAACAAAATCATCCCACTAATAACTAACTTCTTAGCACCTAATTTATCAAATAATGTCCCAGCAACAGGACTCATAATCCCAATTAAAATTGCCCCTGGTAAAAGCATTAAGCCAGAATGAAAGGCTGATTCACCACGTACAATTTGAATATACATTGGTAATACCAATTCAACACCAACTAAGGCAACCCGGGCACATGCCCCAATGATGGATGCTAAAGTAAAGTGCCAGTTTGATAATAAGCCAATTTCAAGGAATGGGTTCTTAAGCCGTAATTGCCGCCAGCAGAATAATGCAATGCCAATTACACCAATGATAATAGTAATGATAACTTCTTTATCACCCCAACCTAAACTTCCGGCTTGGGAAACACCATATAACAAAGAACCAAAACCAATAATTGATAATACGGCTGATAAGTAATCAAGTTTGGCATCAGTAGTTGGCATAACTTTCTTCATGAAGAATAATGATGCAGCTAAGTCAATGGCTACGAACACAATAACAACACCGAAAATAATCCGCCAACTATAATTATCAACAATCCAACCTGATAAAGTAGGTCCAATCGCTGGGGCTAAACCAACGGCAATTCCGTTAATACCCATTACTAAACCACGTTTGTTAGGTGGGAAGATGTAAAGTAAAACAGACTGTGAAAGAGAAACTGTAATACCAACACCAACGGCTGAAATTAAACGACCACTAAGTAAAATCGCAAATGATTTTGAAAATAAGCAGGCAATATTACCAATTAAAAATAGTGCCATCCCAACAACATATAACCATTTGGAATTAAACCGGGTCATTAACCATGCAGTAATTGGAATCATAATTCCGCTGACTAACATAAAACCAGTTGATAACCACTGAACAGTATCAGTTGAAATATTGAAGTAATCCATTAATTTTGGATAAGCAGTTGCCAACATTGTTCCTGCTAAGAATGTTGCAAAAGATCCGGCAACAACAGTAATAACTAATAGCAAACGATTATAAGGTTTGCCATCAATATCTAAAGCTTCTCTATTTGCCACGAAAATATCTCCTTTTATTATTTTTAATCAAGATTTAATAGGACAACGCCAATGATTATTAAGACAATGCCAAAAAGACCTTTTGAACCAATTCCTTCATGCCATAAAAAAACGCCACTAATAGTAATTAAAATTGTTCCAATTGCTGACCAGACTGCATAAGCAACGTCGAGTTTGACGGTTTTTAAGCACATTGCTAAAAAGAAGAAACTCAATAAATAAGTAACAACCATCAAAATATCAAAAGGAATGTTTTTTAAACCATTAGAGGCTTTTAAAGCATTTATTCCGATACATTCAAAAATAATGGCACAACCTAAGTCAAAATAACCCATACCCACACCTCTTTAAAGTATTTATCGATTAAGAGATGTGTGTATATAATTATGTAGTTAAATTAAATACACATGTGTTTCTT
The DNA here is from genome assembly GCA_963926925.1 of uncultured Lactobacillaceae bacterium. Taxonomy (GTDB): domain Bacteria; phylum Bacillota; class Bacilli; order Lactobacillales; family Lactobacillaceae; genus Paralactobacillus_A. The sequence continues at coordinate 16,263 of CAWUZD010000012.1, read as the reverse complement.
AAACTACACTTGTATATTATAATTAAATAATCTTATTTTTCAACAAAAATTACACACATGTTTCTTAATCTACATTTATACACTATAATAAATAATTGAGTTTTTCAAATTGAACGACTATATGAAGGAGCAATTAAGATGGATCAGTGGGCATTGAATGATAATTGTCAAAATAAAACGTTAAAAATGGATCGGCGCGCTCTAAAAACGGAAAGTCGCATTAAGGATGCATTTTATCAATTATTAGAGCAATATCGTTTGCGCGATATTACGATTAAGATGATTTGTGATAAAGCTGATATTGAACGGAAAACTTTTTATCTACATTATAAAGATAAATATATGTTGACTGATGTGTTACTAAAGGAACATTTATTACATGCACTGGTTGTTAATGATGAAAATAATGGTTCATTAGAAGACCGGATTAAGATTATTTTGACTTTTTTTGATCGTGATCGTATTTTCTTTAAGCGTTTATTTGAAGGACAAGGCTCATATCCATTACGGAAACATTTAATTATTTTATTGCGTGACCGGCTCCAACAAATGTATGATTTTAACTATAACCAAACCACATTATATTTTGTAGTTACTGGAATTGTGGGAACATTGGAACTTTATATCCGTGGTAAGATTGGTGGCAGTGTTAATACCATTGCTAACCAAATGGCCACGTTAATTAAGGATAATTTAGGTAAAGTACCACTGATTGATAATCGTAAATAGTAATAAGGAGAAGATAATGGTTGATAATATTGATACAATGCAAACAATGCCTTATGATGCTGATGCTGAAAAATCAGTATTAGGTAGTATTTTATTCGAAGAAGATAAATTGGCTGATATTGAAGCATTAATTGATGCCAAAGACTTTTATTTAAAAGCACACCAATTAATCTTTAAAGCCATGGTGGCGTTGAATGATGTTAATAAAAATATTGATGTTGTTACTTTAAAGGATTATTTACAAAATCATGATCAATTAGAAGATATTGGTGGCATTACTTATTTGGTCCAATTAGCTGATGCGGTACCAACAGCGGGTAATGCGGAATACTATGCACAAATTGTGGCTGACAAAGCGCGGTTACGACATTTAATAAACATTGGTACCAAGATTACGCAAAGCAGTTATGAACAAAACGAAAAACCAGACGAAATTTTAGAAAAGGCAGAACAAGCCCTGGCTAATGTGGCCGATGCACGAAATCATAATGGTTTTCAAACTGTTGATAACTTGCTAGCTGATGCTTATGATCATTTGGAAAAATTACAGAATAGTTCAGCTGAAATTACTGGTTTATCAACCGGTTATCAAGAACTTGATAAGTTAATTGATGGCTTACACCCGGATGATTTTGATATTATTGCGGCACGGCCAGGGATGGGGAAAACGGCTTTTGCGTTAAATGTAGCAATTAACACTGGTCATTATCTTGAAAAACAACGGACAGTTACTGATGAAGTACCGCCAATTGCGATTTTTAGTTTGGAAATGAGTGCTGAACAATTAATTAACCGGATGATTTGTGCTGAAGGTAATATTGACGCGACGCACTTACGGACGGGTGATTTAACTGAAGAAGAATTAAATGCCTTCATTATGGCAACCGGTAGTTTAAGTCAGATTCCTATTTATATTGATGATACACCTGGACAAAAAGTAACCGAAATTCGTGCTAAATGCCGGCGTTTAGCCCGTGAACATGGTCATTTGGGCTTAGTATTAGTTGATTATTTACAATTAATTGAAGGTACTGGTCAAGAAAACCGGCAACAAGAAGTTTCTGCTATTTCACGGCAATTGAAGAAATTGGCTAAAGAATTAAAAGCACCGGTTATTGCGTTATCACAATTATCACGGGGCGTTGAACAACGGCAGGATAAACGACCAATGTTATCAGATATTCGTGAATCTGGTTCTATTGAACAGGATGCGGATGTTGTTTCTTTCTTATACCGGGATGACTATTATCGTGATAATAATAGTGATGACGATGATGATAACCAACAAAGACGTGGCGATAACGATGTTGGTGAAATTGAAGTTATCGTTGAAAAGAACCGGGCTGGTGCACGTGGTACTGCTCATTTATTGTTTATTAAATCACATAATAAGTTTGCTAACCCATCTAAACGTGTGGCACCAACGCGTTAAAGTTGTTTTTTGATAAGTAAAGACAGGATATTTTGAGTATTTCAAATTGGTGGTAATTTGTCCTCAAAAACGATAAACGTTATAATATTAGTAATTGTAGGAGTTAATCCTGGAGGTGGCAGTTATGGCTAAGAAAATTCTTGTCGTTGACGATGAAAAGCCCATTTCTGACATTGTTAAGTTTAATTTAACTAATGAAGGATATGATGTTGTTACTGCTTTTGATGGTGAAGAAGCTTTACAACAAGTTGAAGCAGAACATCCTGATTTGATTTTACTTGATTTAATGTTACCTAAAATTGATGGATTAGAAGTTGCACGGCAAGTACGTAAAAAATATAACATGCCGATTATTATGGTAACTGCTAAAGATTCTGAAATTGATAAGGTATTAGGGCTAGAATTGGGTGCCGATGATTATGTTACTAAACCATTTTCTAATCGTGAATTAATTGCACGGGTTAAGGCTAACTTACGTCGACAAGATAGTATTGAAATTCAAAATAATGCTGATGAAGAATCAAATGATATTAAAATTGGCGATTTGGTAATCAAACCTGACGCTTACACAGTAACTAAACGTGGTGAAATGATTGAATTAACACATCGTGAATTTGAATTATTGTATTACTTAGCACAACACTTGGGCCAAGTAATGACACGGGAAACATTGTTACAAACAGTGTGGGGTTATGATTACTTCGGCGATGTTCGGACAGTTGATGTTACCATGCGGCGGTTACGTGAAAAAGTTGAAGATGATCCAAGTCATCCCCAATGGTTAATCACGCGCCGTGGTGTTGGTTATTATTTATATGATAATCATGATAACGAACAAACTGATGAATAATTGCGGATTGATATAAATAATGCAAGCGGATTACTAATTATAATCCGCTTTTTTAATGATGGAGTTTGACATTAATGAGTAATAAAATTCGTTTCTTTCAATCAATACAATTTAAAATTGCATTAGTTTTTATGTTATTAATTTTAGCAACCGTTGAAATTATTGGTGCGTATTTTGTTAGACATTTAGAACAAGAAAATGTTACTGATTTTCGTAACCAAGTTGATTCACAAATTGCTGATTATACAATTAATCAAATTGGTGAAGAATTATTACAAACTAACACAACCGAAGCTAATAAGAAGATTAAGTCAATGATTTCTGATACAACGTTATCAGAAGTACAAGTTATTGATAGTAATGGTACTATTCGTGCTGATAGTAATGTTAATGATCAAAGTATTATTGGTACCAAGACAACTGATGCACAAGTTAAGAAAGTATTGTATTCTGGTTTGAAAAATTCGAGTGAAATTTATGATCAGCAAACCGGTAGTTACTATATTCACATTGTGCCGATTAAGAACCCGAAGGTTAATGGTAATGCTAATAATAATGTTATTGGAGCATTATATGTGCGTGCTAGTATGACGGGAGTTTATAAGAACATCCATGATATTACACGCATTTTCCTTTATTCATCATTAATGGCGGCATTAATTGGGATGGTGATTGCCATTGTTATCAGCCGGGCGATTACGCGGCCGATTGATGAAATGAAGAAACAGGCCATTCGGATGGCGCGTGGTGATTATTCTGGTCAGGTCCATGTTTATGGTCAAGATGAATTAGGCCAATTAGCCGTAGCAGTTAATAATTTATCAGTCCGGGTTGAAGAAGCACAAGAAGCATCTGAAGCGGAACGGCGGCGGTTGGATTCTGTGTTAACACATATGACTGATGGGGTTATTGCGACTGACCGGCGTGGCAATGTCACGATTATTAATAATGCGGCCTTAGAATTCTTAGATTTGCGGAGTGAAGAAGCCATTGGCAAATCAATTCTGAAGGTTTTGAATCTTGAACATGAATATACTTTCCGTGATTTATTGAAGTATCAGCATGAAATGATTCTTGATTTGTCACAAGATGAACATGATTTAATTTTGCACGTTGATTTTTCACTAATTCAACGTGATATTGGCTTTATTAGTGGTTTGGTATGCGTGTTACATGATGTTACTGAACAACAGAAAAATGATCGTGAACGGCGTGAATTCGTTTCGAATGTTTCCCATGAATTGCGGACACCATTAACATCAATGCGGAGTTACATTGATGCCCTTGTTGATGGAGCGTGGAAAGATCCAAAGATTGCGCCACAATTTTTGAAAGTAACGCAAGATGAAACCGACCGGATGATTCATATGATTAATGACTTACTAAGTTTGTCACGCCTTGATCGTGGCGTCATTAAGATGGACTTAGAAACAGTTAACTTGAATGAATTTTTGAATTATATTCTTGATCGTTTTGACATGATGATTAAAACCAATAACCAGAATGCCGCCCAAGATAATAACAGTGTGCATAATAACTTGGTTGAACAAGTTAAGAACAAACACTACGTTATTAAGCGGAAGTTTACGAAACGCGACTTATGGGTTGAAATCGATACTAATCGTTTCATGCAAATTATTGATAACATTGTTAATAATGCGATTAAGTATTCACCAAATGGTGGAGTAATTACTTGTTCATTATTTGAAACGAATAATCAGGTAATGATTAGTATTGCCGACCAAGGCTTAGGAATTCCGCGGAAGTACTTACGGAAAGTCTTTGACCGGTTCTACCGGGTTGATAAGGCGCGTTCACGGCAACAAGGTGGTACTGGTTTAGGTTTGGCTATTTCCAAGGAAATGGTTGAAGCAATGGGTGGCAAAATTTGGGTTGAATCACAAGGTGAAGGTAAAGGTTCTACTTTCTACATTGCGCTCCCATATGAACCAATTGATGAAGGAGATTGGGAAGATTAATGAAGCGTGGTAATTTTATTTTACGATTAGCATTAATAGCAGTCGTTGTTCTTAGCTTATTTTTAACATGGAAAATTTGGACTGGTAATGCTCAGTATCAACAAGCAACCAAGAGTACTGATACTGAACAAGTTGATTCAAGTACATCCCGGACCCAACAAGAACTATATTTACCAACACAAATCTTAGTTTGTGATAATAATGGTAAAAGTTGGCAAGTTTATAACACTCATGATAATCTTCCTGAAAATTTGCATAATTGTGCGGAAACCTGGACGATTGGGGCAGTTCATAAGGTTGATAATTTGAGTAGTGAGGCATATTTAAGTAAATTAAATACACCAAATACGTTAACAATGAACTACACTACCACTATTAATAGTAGTATTTTTGCCCGTATCATTCCGTTTGCTAAAAATGTAAAACGTTATTTTAAGTTTAACCGCGTGCAAATTTCATTAAATAAGGATAATAGCCAAATTAACTTTTTCAATGATCAAAACCGGACGATGCATACAGCGCAATTGCAAAAATATCATACGCAACCGGTTGTGATGTTGTTAAAGCGCGTTGATATTAAATTACCAGTCGTACAAAAATGGCACGGTAGTAATTTATGGGTTGAATATCCTAATCCCGTGCAATTGGCACCATATGCTTACTTAGTAACGCAACAAATGCAGACGCAATACATTGCCAGTTTATTTAATAGTAAGAATCCTAATGATGTTGATGCTCATGAAGATGATAACAATACTATTTATTCATTAGGTGCGAATAAACGGTTAACATTGTCACACAATAATGGCGTGCTTATTTTTAATAAGTTTAATATTGATGAAGTTTCAGGATTACAGGCGTTATTAAAACGCGGTGAAAGTAGTATTACACCAATTGCTAATCCGTTAACTAATTTACGTTATTTTGCTGTCAATGAAGCGCATAAAAGTGTTAGTTACCGTTGCTTTGTTGAAGGTTTTCCAATTTTTGCATCAGCGCATCGTAGTTTAGTACAAGTTAATTTTGCTAATAATAATGAACAATTAATTTTTAACAACAATGTGTTACAAGTACCATTACCAACGCAGGATAAAACGGTTAACTTACCAACAACTGAACAGGTCTTAGCAGAATTACAGCAAGTTGGTATTAATAGTAAACAAATTCAAAATATTATTCTTGGTTATCAATGGCAAACAGCATCAACTTCTAATCAAGTGGTTAACTTACAACCAACTTATTATGTACAAATTGATGATGCTTGGCAGGCTTACCAAACGCTTCTTAATCAACAAACGGCCAATAAAGTGGGGTATTAGCAAATGGACTTTAGAAGAATTGAATGGATTTTCTTATTTGTTTTTATTGGCATTGATCTTTTCTTGGAAATTAATTACTTTCAAAGTAATCACTTGACGAAATCAACGATTAATCCGAACCAAAGTGCCCAGATTATTAAAGAATTGCACAGTGATAATATCAGTTTTAATAATCTTTCTAATAAGAAAGGTGAAGGTTATTATCTTGCTAGTCGACCTGGCAATGATTTGCAGCAAAATGTTAATAAATTACATGGTCAACATGCAACCTTTACCACTGTTAATAATCATTCCTTAATGATTAGTTATTTAAATACCCCGATTGATGTGCGGGCTGATCAACGGTTAAATGCGGTTAAAAATTTAGTTAAAAATCCGAATATGATTCTATTTGGTGATCATTATCAATATGCACCTGATTTGTCCAACCGTACCCAAATTGTTTTTGTTGAAAAGTTTTCTGAGGGAACTTTTTATGATGAACGCGGTCAATTAACGTTTAAGATTAATCATAATGGTACGATTAACCAGTATGTGCAAAGTTATATTAATAACATCACGATTTTGCGTGAAAAGATGGCAACGATTAGTGCCCAAGAAGCAGTTGTCGCCCTTTATACTGATAACGAAATTCCTGATAACTCCATTATCAAATGGACGAAATTGGCTTATACTTGGTTATTAGATGCAAATGGCAGTGCGATTTATATTCCAGCTTGGTATGTTGGTATTGAAAATAAGAATACACGCAATATTACCATTAAGAAAATTAATGCCTTTAATCGCACGTTGATTAAATCTTAAAGAGGTAAATGATGATGGCAGATTTTGGAATGCGGGTTAGTGTTTTGGCAAGTAGTAGTTCTGGCAACGTTACTTATGTAGAAACACCACAACACAAAGTATTAATTGATGCTGGTTTGAGTGGTAAAAAAATCGAACAAGCTCTTGCCAAAATTAATCGTGATATGCACGATGTTGATATGTTACTAGTAACTCATGAACATACTGATCATAGTCATAGTGTTGGCATTTTGGCACGCCGTTATCCACAATTACAGATATATGCTAATCAACCAACCTGGGATGCAATGACCAAAATCATTGGTAATGTGAGTGATGAACAGAAACATATTTTTCCGATGGGACAAACATTATCATTTGGTGATTTAGATATTGAAAGTTTCGGTGTTTCCCATGATGCTGTAGCTCCACAATTTTACCAATTACATCATCATCACAAGAGCTTTGTGATTTTAACCGATACTGGCTATGTTTCACAGCAAGTTGAAGGTGTTATTCGTAATGCGAATGCTTACTTATTTGAATGCAATCATGATTTAGAAATGTTACGCACCGGCAGTTATCCGTGGTCATTAAAGCAACGTATTCTTAGTGATACGGGTCACTTGTCAAATGAAGATAGTGCGGAAGCCATGATTGATGTTATTGGCAACCATACTAAACGTATTTATCTTGGTCATTTAAGCCATGAAAATAACATGAAATCATTAGCCCGGCTAACTGTTTCATCATTATTAAAAAAGGCTGATTTGGGTGTGGGTACTGATTTTAATCTGTATGATACTGATCCTCAAGAACCTGATGCGTTATTTACTCTTGAATAAATAAAAAACCAGTTGTTTATTATTAAACAACTGGTTTTTATTTGTGTTTATAACGATAAAAGAAACGGTGTCCTAGTTTGGAACGATAAAGCCAACTTGCTAAACTTACTCCTGCTAAGAAACTGCCGATTGCTAATAATAATTTTAAAAAAGCAATCATTATAAAAAATCCTTTCTATTTGTTTTGCTATAAGCAAGCATAACAGAAAGGATTTATAAAGATACTATTTTGCTTATTAATTATTGAAAACTTAACTATGACTAGTTAATCTTATTCATTATTATGAACTGGTTGATTAATAATATGTTGATATGCTTTAGCAGTTAACATATACAAAATTAAGTAACCAATAATAAATACGCCGAGCGTGATGAGACTTACTGTGAAGAGAATACTACCGTTATACATTGATAAAACTGTCATGGTATTCTTCAAAGCTGGAATAGCAAAGGCTAAGTTAATAGCCGCACCAATGATTGGTAACATGAAGACGATTAGTACTTGGCTATGAATAACTTTTTTAGTTTCGTGATAATCTAAACCAATTTTACGCATGGTGTTAAACCGGTCACGATCAGCATAACCTTCAGAAAGTTGTTTATAGTAAATCATTAAGGCCGTTACAATAACCATTACTAAAGCAATGAAGATACTAATGAACAAATAAACCACCAAAAATGTTTTGGAAATCAGCTTGCATGACTGCTCGTGCTGAAATCATCGCATTATCAAGGTTAAAGAAGCTTTGAATGTTTGTACCAAATGTTATTTGATTCTTGGTTGTGCCATAGGTGTTAAAGCCATAAACATGAACCCATGGTTGGTTATTAATTTGTTCACAAGTTTTAGCGTTCTTGGCCACAATAAACATTGGTTGCATAATTGAGTGACCATAATTATATGATAATTTGAATTGTTTAATTTGCCGAACATGATAAGTTTGGTTATTAATATTGATGGTTGCATGCCGGTAAGTGTGTGATGGCATGAACAATAATACTTCATTACCACTCAAATGATAATTAGTGTGTTGCAAACGATTGTAATCTTGCAAAGTTAATGTTGCTAATTGGCACGTAGCATCACTAACATTAGCACTTTCAAAAGCGTTATTTTTAATAGCACCATAAGTTGGTAGAGTATGTTCAACCGTATTAATTTTTCCTAACTTAATGTGATTTTGTTGCGCATGTTGTTCTAAAGAAGCCACATTATTAGCAGTTAATTGATGTTCAGTAGTCATCATGACATCATAAGGATTCCATTGGTTAAGGACATTATTTTCATTACTTAATAAGCTGACTGATGAAATCATTGCTACTAAAACGGCAGTACATAATAAGCAAATTGTAGCTAGCACCATTTTGCTTCATACGGTAAAGCATGCCAGAAACAGAGATAAAGTGGTTAGGTTGATAGTAGAATTTTTTATTCTTTTGTAAAATCCGGAGTAACATCGTACTACCAACGATAAAGATTAAGTAAGTGCCGATAATTACCAAAAGGATTGCTAAGCAGAAAGTTAAGATAACTTTAGAACTAGGCTTAGTTGTTACTGATAAGTAATAACCCCATCCTAAAATAGCAATTCCTGAGCATCCCAAAATCCAATGTGCTTTAGGTTCTTTTTCACCAACATGTTGGTCACGCCATAAGTTTAAGGGATTAACATGCCGCAAATGTAATGCATCATAGATGAATAATAATCCAAAGGCAATTGCAAAAATAAGGGCAGTAGCGCCGATACTAAACCAACTGAAGTTGGTAGCTAACATTGGCGTGTTAATAAGGCGATGAATCATTAGAAAAGCTAACTTTTCGAAGACGATACCAACGATAATGCCGCAGACAGTACTAATGCCATAAAGAATCATGTTTTCAACGCCTACAACAAGGTGTAAATCATGTTTGGTTAGTCCTAACATGTTATACAAACCTAATTCGCGAGAACGTTGCTTTAATAAGAAACCATTGACATAAAACATAAAGATAACTGAAATGGTCAAAATGAAAACTAATCCTAAGCGTGCACTGATAGTTGCCATTGAGAACCGTTGCACACTTAAAGCAATGAAAATATAGTTAATCGCAATTAAGATACTATTAGTAATAATAAATGGTAAATATTGTTGTAAATGATGAGCTAAGCTATGCCAAGCTAATTTAGCGTGTATCACAATTAATCCTCCTTATTTAATGCTGTAATACTATCGGTAATTTTTTTCATATAAGCATCGTTATCTTGATCGCCACGGAATAATTCGTGGTAAATTACACCATCTTTAATAAATAACACGCGTTGGGCGTAACATGCGGCCAATGCACTATGGGTAACCATTAAAATAGTTTGACCACGTTGGTTAACTTTGTTAAAGAGTTGTAATGTGCGTTCAGAATTATTTGAATCTAACGCTCCAGTTGGTTCATCAGCTAAGAGCAAGTCGGGATGAGTAATTAAGGCCCGGGCAATGGCAATGCGCTGTTGTTGACCACCTGAAATTTCATAAGGATAACGATCTAATAACTTCGTAATTTCCAAATCTTGAGCTAATGGTTTTAACCGTTGTTCCATATTTGAATAGGAATCTTTGGCTAAAACTAAAGGCAAGAAAATATTGTCACGATTATTAAAAGTATCAAGTAAATTGAAGTTTTGAAAAACGAAACCTAAATGTTGCCGCCGGAACAATGCGGCTTGTTTTTCACTTAAATTAGTTAAGTTCAGGTCATTAAGTAAAATTTGTCCATTGGTTGGTTTATCTAATGTAGCAATGATATTTAATAAAGTTGATTTACTAGCACCAGATTCACCCATGATGGCCACAAATTCACCAGCGTTGATTGTTAATGAAATATCTTTTAGGGCAGTGACCGTGTTATTTTTACCATCGGCAAAAACCCGTTGAATATGTTTAAGTTGTAATAGTGACATAATTAAAAACTCCTTCGTTTTGATTTGATAAATTAATAATAAAAGGTTACCGACATTTTATGTAGTTACAAAAATGTCAGTAACCTTACGATTTGTTACTTTTTAGTTACTTTGGAAAAGTTAATGTGATGGTCATTCCCTTATTTAACTGCGAAGCCACGGCAATTTTGATATGTAATTGTTGGGTAACAGTTTTAACAATATATAACCCCATCCCAGTGGCATCACCTTGTTGCCGACCATTTGTACCCGTAAAACCAGGCTCAAAGATACGCGGTAATTCATCAGGTGCAATGCCAATACCTTGATCCTTAATTGTTAATTGTTGATCTTGCCAACTAATAATAATTTTTTTATTAGGTTGACTATATTTAATTGCATTGATTAATAATTGCCCAATAATGAATGATAACCATTTGCTATCGGTTAATAGCGTTGCATCATCAGGGATGTCGATTGTCGGCGTAATTTTTTTGTTAATAAAAAATGTGGCATACTGCTTTAAAACCTGTGTAATTATTTGCTTTAAATTAATAGTTTTAAATTGGAGATCATGGTGAAAATCGGCTAAACGTTCGTAATTTAAAAGTAAGTTTAATTGGTAATTAGCCCATTGGACTTGTTGGTGTACCACATTACTATCGATGGTTTCTTGGTTTTCAGCTAAGACATTTAGTGCAGTAAGTGGTGTTTTGAGTTCATGACTCCAGGTTTCTAAATAATCATGGCGTTGTTGCTGTTGTAATTGTATTTTTTGGCGAAAATGTTGTTGTTCCTGTATTAATTGGATGAAAGCGTGCTGGTAAGCTTGCGCAATGACATCATGTGCTTTTAAGTCTTGCCATTGGCCATTAATAGTAACCTTTGCTAACAATTGTAAATATTTTTTAGTTTTAAAAATGCGGTAAAGCGCTACAATTACTACTGGCAAAATTGAAAAACGCACAAAATCAATGAAAAACGCCAGGGGCACACTATAAATCCAACTTAATAGTGTCACTAGTAACATAATTAAAACATAACCTAATAACCATGGCCATTGTGCTTTAATGGCTGGCCAATAATATTTTTTAAACATGATTTACTAAACGATAACCTCTTTTTCTTTCAGTAATAAGTTGTTGTCGTAAATTGACAACAGCCAATTTTTCACGTAAACGACTAATATTAACCTTTAAAGTATTTTCATCAATAAAAGCGCCACCTTGCCATAGTGCTTCTAAAAACTGTTGTTTAGTAACAGTTTGGTTAGCATTGATGAACAATAATCTTAAAATAACCCCTTTAGTTGGTGTTAGCTTAACCGTTTGATCATGATAACGTAATTCGTTTTTTAAAATACTTAATTGGTAATCTTCAAATGTTAATACTTGGGTAAGATTTTGCTGCGTTCGTCTTAAGACAGCTTGGATTTTAGCAATTAGAACGTTACTCGTGAATGGTTTAACTAAGTAGTCATCAGCACCAATGGCAATGGCACGAATGGCATTGGGATCCATCTGTGCAGCTGAAATAAAAATAATTGAAACATCAGAAACTTCGCGGATTTTTTGTGTCCAATAAAAGCCATCAAAAGTTGGTAATGTAATATCCATTAAAACGATTTGGGGTTTACTTTGTTGTAAATCACCAACCACATCATGCCAATTAGTGATGGTACTAACTTGATAATTCCATTTATTTAAAGCATTTGTAACGGCATCAATAATAGCTTGATCATCTTCAATGAGCAAAACATTAGTCATCTTAAGTGGCCTCAACGATTGTTAATATTTTTAGTAATGATATTGGTAATAATAGTAATTAACCAATATAGTAATGAAATAAATGAACTTACGCCTAAAAGAGCGTTATTTTGGAAAAGATAATATAAGATTAAAAAAACAATAAATAATGAGAAACTAATAATTTGTAACCAACGGACAGTTTGATGATCAGCGGTATTAATGGCCCGGATCATGGTACTATTAAGTGCTTTTTGTGGGCGGCGCATATTGTTAAAACCGAGCGCCAATAACGCTGCAATGCCGGCAAAAACAATGTTACTAACAATTTTTAGCCAGTTACCCCAACCTTGAAAAGCATAAATAATAAACATGATGCATAATAGCCATAATAAAATACTAGCTAATGGTCTTTTTTTCATTATTAATAAATTCCTTTACTAAGATTTGTAATAATTATAGAAAGTTAATTTAAAATTAGCAAAATTTAATTTAATAGTAAAAACAATAAAGTTATTGTCAGTAAACTGGTTTAAATGTATTATAATGTAAGTAATGTAGTTTATATAAATAATAAGAAGAGGTATTGTTCATGCAAAAAGTTTTAATCATGAATGCCGGTAGTTCTTCATTTAAATGGCAATTATTTGAATTACCATCTGAAGAAGTAATCGCTAAAGGCCAAATCGAACGTTTAAACTTACCAAATTCTATTGTTACTATTAAGTACAATGGTGAAAAATATGAAGATGATTCACAATCATTAAACAGTGAAAGTGCTATTCAAACTGTTTTAAAGAAATTAGTTGAATTACACATCGTTGATAGTTTAGATGAAATTAGTGCTGTTGGTCACCGCGTTGTTGCTGGTGGTCAATACTTCACTAAAGCTGCTGAAATCAATGATGAAGTATTAGCAAAGATTGCTGAATTTAATGATTTTGCACCTTTGCACAACCCTTCTGAAATTGAAGGTATCAAGATCATGCAAAGCGAATTACCAAATGTTCGTCAATTTGCAGTTTTTGATAGTACATTCTTTACTGATTTACCAGAAATGAATGCTATTTATAGCTTACCATTAGAATTAACTGAAAAGTATGGTATCCACCGTTACAGCGAACACGGTATTAGCCATCACTACTTAGCAAACCGTGCTGCACAATTATTAAACAAGCCATTAAAGGACTTACGTTTAATCACATTGCACATGGGTGGCGGTGCTTCCGCAGCTGCTGTTAAGGATGGTCATGCTTTTGATACATCAATGGGTATGGCTCCATTAACAGGATTAACAATGGGTACTCGTGCTGGTGACGTTGATCCATCAATCGTACCTTTCTTAATGAAGAAAGAAAATATGTCAGCAGATGACGTATTAATGATGTTCAACGAAAAATCTGGTTTATTAGGTTTATCAGGCATTTCATCAGATATGCGTGATATTGAAGCTGCTTTACCAGATAACAAGCGTGCTCAATTAGCAATGGATATCTTCAAGAACCGTGTTGTTAAGTATGCTGCTAGTTTCTATGCAGAAATGGGCGGTGCTGACGCAATCATCTTTGCTGGTGGTATTGGTGAAAATGACCCAGCAGTTGATGTTGAAATCATGAATCAATTATCATTCTTAGGCATTAAGATGAAGTCAGCTGACGAAATCAAACGTGGCGAAGAACAAGTTATGAGTACACCAGACTCTAAAGTAACTGTAATGATGATTCCTACAAACGAAGAATTATCAATGTTACGGCAAATTAATGCAGTAATGTAATTAATTAAAAGCCAAGATACTTAGTATCTTGGCTTTTTTTATGGGCAATTTTTTAAAAATACGCTTACATGCTTTAGTGTTATAATAAAATTAAACAATTAAATAAAAATTTTATAAATGGAGGATTAGCCATGAAAAATAAGCATTTGCGTTGGCTTTTCTTGGTAGCTTTGCCATTAGTATTTTTGTTAGCTAGTTGTGGCAATAGTAGTAAATCAGCTAGTGATTCATCATCATCTAAAGGTCCAGTTACTGTACAAGTATGGACAGCAATGACTGGTAAACCAGCTACTAACTTTCAACAAATTGTAAATGATTATAATAAATCACAAAGTAAGTATAAAGTCGTTGCTACAAGTCAAGGTAATTATACCCAATTGAACCAAAAGATTATGGCTGCAGCCAAATCAAATACATTACCTGCTTTGGCACAATTAAGTTATGTTAATACTCCTGATTTAGTTAAGAACCAATTATTACAACCATTAAATAGTTACATTAATGGTAAAAATGGTTTATCTAAATCACAATTAGATGATATTTATCCAGCATTCCGTGAAAGTATGCAATACAAAGGCAAGTATTACACTATTCCTTTCAATAAGGCACCACGGGTTTTATTCTACAATAAGAAATTGTTAGATAAATATGGTCTCAGTGTTCCTAAGACTTGGGAAGATGTTGTTAACGATGCCGCTAAAGTTAAGAATGATGGCATTGTTGGCTTAGGTTTTGATAAGAACTGTGATATTGGTTTCACTGGTATTATTCAAGAATTCGGTAATCCATTAATTACTAAGGATTTACGAGTAAACTTTGATACCCCAACTACTAAGAATGCAATGAACTTCTTTGTTGATAATATCAAGAAAGGTTACATGCAAACAGCTGGTTCTGATATTTATTATTACAAGATTTTCTTAAATGGTAAGAGCTTATTCTACTTTGGATCATCAAGTAATATTCCAACCATTGTTGCTAATGCTCCACAAGGATTTGAATGGGGAACAACTGGTGTACCATCTGAAAATGGTAAACAAGTATCTGCCATTGGTGGCGCTGACTTAATGATGATGAAGAATGTATCTAAGGATGAACAAGCTGGTGCTTGGGACTTCATGAAGTACATTATTTCACCTAAGGTAACTGCTAAATGGTCAGAATTATCTGGCTATGTTCCAGTTGTTAAATCAGCAACTAAGTTAAGTGATTATCAAGATTACTTAAACAAGAATCCATACCAAAAAGCAGCAGTTGAAGCATTAAATTATGGTACTCAACCAGTAGCTTTTGAAAACTATGCAAGTTATCAACAAAGCTACTTAAATGGTTTGACACAAATGTTGACTTTACAAAAGTCACCAAGCGAAGTCTTACCAGAATTACAAAAGGATGCTCAACAAGCAGTTGCTAATCAATAATTTGTAATTTAAAGATAATTAAATTAAAAGGAAGTTAGTTTTTGACTAACTTCCTTTTTTGATAAATTAAATTGAGGTGAATGATATGAAGAAGCATAATTTTGTTTTTTTAATAAGTGCGTTTTTATTAGTGCTAATGGGATTATTTCTGGTTATTAATCATCAGACAACGAAGATGTTAATGGATATTATTGCTATTTTAGCAGGAACAATATTTGCAATTTTGGGTTGGTTAAATAAATAGTGAAAAAGTTGCAAAAAAATGTTGACACTTTTTATTACAGATGATAACATATAAAGTCGTCAAGAGAGATATGAAAATTTCACTTCTCGACATTAACATTTTCAAAAAAATGCTTGACATGATTTTGAAAAATGTTATAATAGTAAATGTTGGTAGTCCTTTGAAAACTAAACAAAGTTTCGCAAGATGTGTAGGGTTTATAACGAAAGTTATAACGAATGAAAAAATTG
>CAWUZD010000011.1:0-45501 GCA_963926925.1 uncultured Lactobacillaceae bacterium | reverse complement strand
TTTTGACATAATAAAAAGCTCCTTTACTAAGTATTATGACATAAAAAGGTCTAACCTTTTATGTGCCAAATATTAGTATAGGAGCAGTAATTACCGTTAAAATAATTAATGTAATTAGTAAATAATCAATTCGTGCTAATTTTTTCATATTTTTAATTTCTCTTTACTTTCACTACTTATCTAAAATTAAATTAATAATTGTTAAGATCAAAACTATTACTTGCGTAGTAATAATAATTTTTTCTCCTCTACTTAATGATTTCATTTACTCATCTCCTCCATATTTCTATAATGCCCATTTAACCATCTAAAGCCAATTATTTTGTCCTAAAAATTGTGTCAAAATTGTGCCAACATGCTTAATATTAGTAACTTAGATAAAACAAAAACCTTGTAAATGTTATTAAATTAACATCTACAAGGTTATATGAAATCACAATAGTTACCAAAATGCCACTGGCAGGAATAAAACTATATTGATAATCATTGATATATCAACAACTTTTAAAAATTATTGCACGAAAATTACACTAATGAAAAAGACTATCTTAAAATTAAGATAGTCTATAAGTTAAAAAAGGTTAGTGAAACTTCATGACACAAAAAGTTGACATGTTTATCATATCAAAAATCAATAGTAAATGTAAATGATATTTTATTCATGCATAAAAAAAGTGCTATTCTTTTGAATAGCACTTTTAAGTAGCAGATGAGTAGCAGACTAACTTAAACTAAGCGTGTAAAGGAATTATGCCACATAATTATTATACTAATTTTTTAATTTTAAGCAAAATAAAAAAAGAAGCATATCAAATGCTTCTTATAGGTTTAAGAGGATAACCTATAAACCTAGTTCAGCGCCAAACTCCTCCGACACTCTGAACTTGGACACATTAATTATAATCAACGCAGCGTACATATTTCAATGTACCATTTGTCGCGGTCAATGCTACGAACCAACATTTCTATTTTATTATAACAAAAAAATACACCACCCATAAAGAGCAGTGTATTGTAAGTTTTTTAGCGGATAGGATTACTTACAACCTATGGATCAAAACTGACCATTACCGCATTAACAACGTGTTAGGTGTCATTACTACCTAAAGTCTTATCTACTAACTATTTATTAGTAGCCTATGATGGTACTGCCCCGTTCATAGTTAGTTTTAACTAATCGACCACGTTGCCGATCGCATTACCACGATCCCCAGAGAATTAATTCTCAAATGATGAGTACATGTGAATGCTCAGACCCTTACTCCATTATGGGACACAGCACTCATCTACTAGCTTTAAAATTAATTATATCAAAATATCATAGTAAATACTATTATTTTATGTATAAAAAGGCGCTACCCACAATGGATAGCGCTAATAGCTTATAACAAATACCGCCTAAGCCAAAGCGATAAATGTCCGCAGTTGGTTCATATAGCAATGCTATCAGAATTACAACCACTCTTTATTTAATTAAAACATTTTTATTACATATTTGCCAGTTTTGCACGTAATGCATCAGCTAAGGTTTGAGAAAAATTAATACCAGCTTTTTCTGCTTCTTGGGCTAAATCACCTGGCAAAGAAGTGTTTTTCTTAACAATAGGTTTTTTAACATACTTTTTAGTATTATCAAGATCGTTTGAAATTAAAGTAACAATTTTTCCAGGATTTTGTTTTCTAACAGTTTCTAAATTTGTAGCTAATGGCAAGTTGTTTTTATCATATAACATTAATCCTAATGCTTCTGAACCGCGTTGCATTGCTTCTGCTACACCTCTACCAAAAGAAATAGCACCTGGAACATCAGGAAAAGTTACTGTATAAACACCTTTTTCATTTTCACTATCATCTAAAATAGCAGGATATGCAACCAATCTCTCCATTACTTTTCTCCTTCTCTTCAATCAAATGTTTTTTATACGTTTTTATACGTATATACATATTATACGCATTTATTACGTATAAAATCAATGTATATTATTTATTTTTAATTTATGATAAAATAAAAGCTAGTGAGAGGTGACTCACTAGCTTTATATAATTAAGGCTATTTGCCAATTTGTTTTAGGATAGCCTTGTATGTACCAATAGGTAATGTATCACCACGTTTAGAGTAAGGAACTACTGTAACGTGGCCTTTTTCATCTTCAAATTTGTGATGATCGCCATTGATACTTTTTTCTTTAAAACCGAGTTTTTTAAGTTCTTTGAGAACTTTAGAAATTTTGATTTCGGTCAATACCTCACCCTCTTTCATATTATATTGTACGCCTTTTATGCGTACTATACAATAATAAAACGCTATATTTTGCGTTCTAAGGCACTTTAAATACAACATATAGTATTAATCATTAATTTTAATAAAATTTAATATGAACAAAAATAGAGGGTATTAGTCGCTTTTTAACTAATACCCTCTATTAATTTAAATAATTAAATTTTCACCAACATAAATATAGTTAGCGTTGCTAATACCGTTACGATTGCATAGATAGCTAACTGATACACCATAGCGACGTGCAATGCTTCCTAATGTATCACCTGACTTAACAGTGTAGTAACTAGCAATATTAGTTGTACGTGTTCCATAACTTTCGCCACCCATTACACCAGCTGCAATATAACGAACGCCACTGTATGCATTGAATCTTAACCATACTAAACCGTTTTGAATATAAACGTGATTATATGTTAATGATTCACCAGCATGATATTGACCTGTGATCGTTGCACTTGTATTAGGTGCAGTACGAACATTTAAGGTTGTATTAGCTGTAAATGTGCCATTTTGTGCATAATCTTCAGTCAATGTATTTTGCTTATTGTTGTTTACATTACCATTATTAGTGGTTGATTTAGTTTGATTAATTTGTTTGCCATGGTTAACATTCACATGAGCTGTATCAGCATTTGAAATCACAGCGTTCTTATTTTGATTTGCTGTGTAGTAATCATCATATAATTGTGAAACATCAAAGTTGCCATAACTGCCATTAAAATGTTGCGTACTACTAAATTGCCATGCATGACCATGTGTGTATTCATCTTTAGTTACATGGTATGGATAGCGAGCGATCCACTTAATCTTACTCCATGGAATATGGACATCGCCCCATGAAGCCATACTGTAAACATCTGGACGGTAGCCATTCGCTTGGATAACTTGAAAAGCGGCGTTAATACATGCTGCATTCTCATCTTCACTTAAATTCCGTTGTTGTGGTGCTTCAATATCCATTGCTAATACCGCAGTTACTGGTAAACCAACCTTTTTGGCATAATCACAAGCGTATTGTGCTTCTGCTTTGGCACTAGCAACATTGGTATAACGGCAGAAATAATAACCATTAATATACAAACCAGCAGTTTTGGCGTTTGCTAGATCAGCGGCAGCATAAGGTTGCTTATAATAAGTACCTTCAGTTAATTTAACAGTAACAGCTTTGACGCCATAATTGTTACGCATATCAGTATAGTTGCTAACAGTCATTGAACCGTTATAACTTGATACGTCAACCATATCAGTTCGTGCAGCTTCAACATGTTGCACATTATTAGTAACTGTTGCAGTTGTTGGTACTAAAAAAGCCGCAAGCGCAATGCCAACGGCTAAAGTATGTTTAAATTTCATTATTACACCTCCACAAGAGTATAAAAAAAGCGCAACGCCGCGGCGTTACGCTCTCGTACCTAGTTTTACTTATTTAGCAATTCTTTTAGAATTGTCTTAAGTATTGTTTTCAATGCTTTTAGTAAGTACTTGCTAGGTACTAATAAAATAATGATTGAAATATGCACTTCTACTGCACCTCCTTTGGTGCAATAAATTTATTGGTTGACTGGACCAATATGATGCACTAATAATATTTTATCATATTGACATATTGTGTTATAATGATTTCAGTAAAATAATGATTGTTATATGCGTGATGCACTAATGAGACTGACTATCTCAAACGCGCGTAGGACTGCTAGCCTTTTGACTAGCGGTCTTTTTTTATGCTTATTTTTGACTACCAATTAATTCATGAAATGCATATTCAATAGTATCTAAGATATGTTGTTGGTCAATATGCAAGCCTAGCGCAGTTAATTCTTCACTAACTTTACGTGCTGCATATTGTTTCTTATCATCACCTGTTGCAGTAACATCGTGTTCAATCGCAATGACAGCAGTGTTAGCTAAATCGAGTAACAATTGTTCTTTACTTTGTGCTAAGTCATCATGCATTAAATTAATTTTACTTTGTAAATATGGTTTTAGATCCACATTCCAGAAAGTAATAAAGGCGGCTAATGCACCACCAAATAATAGCCAGTCAATTACATCATTGATCATGTTCATGTTTCAATTCCTCCAATTCTGTTCGCAACTTGTCGTTTTCTTTCTGCAACTTGTTACGTTCCTTCAAAATATTTTGGTAAAGCTGTTGGTAATTATTAATGGTTGATTGGTCTTCTTGTTTCTTTTCTTTGCGCCAATTAAGCACTAATACACTAATAGCGGTCAGAAAACTAGCAATTCCTGCCAACGCTTGTGAAAAATTAAAAAAATCATGCATTGTGATTATCACGCTCCACTTCCAACACCATCATAACGAGCGTGATACATGTATTTGATAATGCTGACATTGGCAAATTAAGTGCCAATAAGTGACACCATTCAATAATAGTTACAAACATCATTAGACCAATTGCCACTGCTACTATTACCGAACGCAACCAGATAGGAAAATGCTGTGGAAAGATTTTGATTAACGCAAACAATGCGCCAAACAATATGAATGAATAACCAATAATGTGATCATTTTCAATGCCGGTCATATTCGGTGGGTAAACAAAGTAAGTGCCGTGGCAAAGATAGAAAAAGCCTTTTGCAATTAAAGTAATGCCAATAATAAATTGAATTTGTGAGATTTTGTCAATACGCTTCATAACATACACCACGCTTTCAATTTTATGAGTTAAACATCGCATAAGTTGGCGCATAACCTCTGACCGCTTTACCCCATGATTCCCAGCCGTTAGTTGTACCGCAAAAGTCTAATGTGTCATTATTTGTGTCTAATTTTAATAACGCACCAGACACAGCGAATGGTGTACCACCTAAACCAGACAATGAACCTTTAGGAAATTGAAAGGCTGCAACTGGGCTACTTTCACTTGCATTTTGGAAAGTTGAATTATTAGGGACATTGAATTCAAGGTCTAAGATAGCCAAAACACCACTTGAGAACGTCAATTTGAAGACATCAGCAAAGAACCATGTAATGCCATTAGTTGGCGTTCCGTGAATACTTTCAGTACTCTTGATTAAGCCTTCGGTAATGTCTTGGCCATTTAACAATAATTTTTTCAAAGTGACCGTATTTGCTGAGAAAGAATCAGCAGACAAGTTGCCGTTGACAGTAGCCGTTTGAGCCGTCAATGATTGCACATTATTATTGTTGAATGAGTTAATACCACTAAAAGTATTATTTTGGTCTAATTTAGGTACATCTTTTAATGCTTGGGTAATTACACCTGTTGCATTATCATCAAGAGCTTTGGTAGTTTGTGAGATCAAAGTTTGTAATTTTTTATTGGCGTCAGCTTGTGCTTGCAAGTCAGTAATATTTTGTTGCATTTGTGTACGCCATTGGTCAAATTCATTGTCATAGGTAGTGACATCTTCCTTAAAGTCAACCGTCATTGTTGTAATGTTAGTTTGCACATCAATTAAGCAGACTGCTGATTTTAAAGATGAAGAGCCGTTGTCTAATTCAAAATAGAAAGCGTATTGTCCTTGAATTTTGAAGAATCCAAACGGAAAAGTGAAGTTGCACATATAATTGCCACTTGTCGCATTATTGGCAACCACTTTAAATGGTGTATTCTTGCCATCTGGATATGTCCCAATAATAGAAATAGTGTAGCCATTCAAATTTTTAGGTTGGCCATTTTGGAAAAATTCAATTGGTAAGACGTTACCATTTTCACCTTGCATAGCATTAAATGCCTTTGACAAGTCGAAAAATATCCGTCCTGGTTTATCAAGATCTAATTTAAAGGCAACAAAATCGCCTTTTTTATTTAAAATAGTTGGTGCATCTTGAACTTCATATTCATCATTTGGCATTGCATTTTTTAAACTTTCAGAATCCATTTATAAACTCCCCTTTTTTTTAGTAATAAAAAAAGCCACTATATAGTGACTTAAATTGTAAGTAATTTATTTTTGATATAATTGAAGCAATTTTGAACGCTGCTCCAGTAACTATTAATACCGACGACATCAAAATATAAGACATCAGGCATATTCAGCAAGTTAAATTCTTGGTCATCGTTGAATGTGTCGCTTAATTCTTCAGCAAGCGCCAATAATACTTGGTTAAGTTGCTTACTATTCGCTAACAATTCATTTCTAAAATTACGGTTCAATAAATCTTCATTAAGCGTTGCTAAATTGCAACTGTGTTCGCTAAGCATGGGCATCAGTGCCACTTTATCGTTATAGCAACTATTAAGATCATTAACCGCTTGAAAATTATTGTTGCAATTATCTTCTAATGTAAATAATTGCCCGTCCCATAAAATAATGCTTAAATTTTGTAAATTATCCATTAGCATCACCTAATTTGAACGTAAATGTTTGCCATTCGTTGCCGTCCCATTGCTTTACACCAGTAATGTTATTACTTGCATCACTAACAAACCAAACATCACCTTTACTTGGAATATTAGGCGTATTTTGGTCAATAAAGACTGCGGGGCGAGCATCACCGCCAAATGTTTGCATCCGAATTAGTGTTGCTGCTTCACGTCCATACGGATTATAAGGACTACTCTTATCGCCAATCGTGAAAATTGAATAGCCTAACCACCAATCAAATTGACTAAATACGGTATACCAAGCATCAAACCAATTCGACTGCACTGCTTCATTGTATTTGCCCATGCTATCCATTTGTGCTTGGTATGGTTGTTTAGCAGCATCAGAGTATGGTGGAATACCTAATTCACCAAAGAAAATTGGTTTGTGCCACTTCGTGTTGAATGCTTGAATTTCGGCCACAATGTTTTGATGGCGTGCGTAAATTTCCGTTGAATGCAATTCTTGTTGTAACTGTTCAGACGTTGGATTATCTTCATCGGTAACTTCAAAGTATGCAGCGATTGAAATAACATCAACATACTCCCAAAATTTGCGGTTTAATGTGTCGTTATATGCTTTGATCGTGTCAGGCGCCCAACTAGCTGTTTTCCACCAATTAGTACGGAAGAATAATTTACCATGATAGCTCGGCTTAATAGTTTGATTAATTAATGTACACCATTCATCTTCAAATGGTTCTAAATGTGTCAAGTTAGTAGCAACAAAAATACCATATAACTTTTGTGATTCTGCATAGGTGGCAATATCACTCATAATTTTGGTATAGCTGGCAAAGAATTGGGTTGGGTCAGATGGATTCCAGTCAACTTCAGCAATAGCACCATTATTAATAAATGGATAAGGTTGCAAAATCACATTAAAGCCTAATTTTTGCAAGTTTTCGCAATCCTTTTTAGCTTTATCCCAGGCATCTTGCGGAACATACGGACTACTGTCATTAGCATCTTTAGCGTAAACTAATAGAGAAACCACAATCGTATTAAGGTTTAAATTTTGCGCTTCGGTTTGAATTTCTGCATAATTCATGTCACCAAAAGCGGAAACTGAACCACTCTTCAACTTTGAAGGATTCATTACTGTCGCATTAGCAGCCACATCAGCAACAATTTTATTAGTATCCTTTAATTTACTATTTAAGCTTTCATCTTTGTTATTTAAATTATTTTGAATAGCAGTATTGAAAGCAGTTTTAGCAACTAACCATGCTTGCAATTTATCGAAAACATCACCTTGTAAAATATCAATATTCTTGCCAGCAAAACTATTTAAGTACCGCATTAAATCGTTATAAGCGTTGTAATAACTAACAAAAGGCGCATCTTGGTAAATTAGCAAGTTATTCATCTTTAATGTGCCTTTAAAGTCTTGTAAATGTAAGCCCATGCCAACATTTTGTTTGGTATCAGTATCAGCATTAATTGATGCGAAAAAGCTGTAACGATTAGTACCGCTGACAATATTTTGTGGTTGAATGCCTAAATCAGCTTGCGGATAACCATTTAAAATTGGTGTAAATGTGCCACCTGTTGTATCACTAGTTAGTTCAAAAGTAATTAAAACACCTTTACCACAAACCGCACGGTTTAATGGAATGGGACTTAATGTTGCTTCTGTTCCCGTTTGACTTTGGTATGGATAATATGCACTACTTGCACCATCATAGGTATAGTCATAAAAAGGAAAATCGGCAGCATTGAAATAGTTAAAGCTATCATCAGCCGTTAAGTCGGCAAAATTAACGTCGCTATTATAAAGATTAGTAATAACTTGTTTTAAGTTAGCTAGATCACTATTAGACACATATGCGCCCAAGTAATCTTGAAATAATTGCCACATTCTTTTAGCATCATTGGGTTGGAATAAAATTCCTAATGGTGTAATTACATCATGAAAAGCTTTGTCATCATGATAACCAAAGCCAACACCGCCACCAAGTTGTGAATCTTTACCCCAACCGACATAATAATTAGAGTTTGTCATTTAAATTATTCACCTCGTCATCTGTCCATATTGATTTATCAGTCACGGTTGTATTATCACTTGTTGATGGGTTTTCAGTACCACCACTTGCACCACTGTTCGGTTTAGTGGTCGTTGCCACGCCATCAACATTATTGTCAAGCACAGTCATCTGAATGTTTGCGCTTGTGAAGATATTACCGTTACCATCATCAATAATTAAATTTAAGCCCTTAAATTGACCAACATCATTAAAAAATGAACTTGGCAAAGTAAAAAGGCAAAAACCATTGCTGGTTAAGTTGTCAGCATTAGTGCTGACTTCATTAGCCATTGCGGTCTTGCCTTTCAGCGTAACTGTATCAGTTGTTAAATTAAGCGGGCTATTATCATCAACGACGTAACACTGCACACGATAACCGCTGTCACCTTGTTGCCCATGAAATAATGCGTCAAAATTAACAACATCATTTTTATTCAGGTCAATTTTAATTGTTTGCATTTAATCACCTTCTTCATTAATTTATGAAATACCAAAAACGACCACTAACCTTATCCTTAGCAGTCGTTGTAATAACACCATTATTATCAATTGTTAGCGTGTTACTAGCGTTGATTGTGAAGCTTTGTTTAGTTAATGGTCGATAATCTGTTGGCAAAGTGTAATTAGAATCAACGTTATTAAACTCAACAAATACTAAATTACCTAACTTTTGATAACTTGCATTATCATCTTTACTGTTTTTAAAATTTAAGCCAACAACTGCATCAATTGCGGTCATTGGCCAGTAAACATTTCCTGTATTATCTTGAAGATACTTTCTATCCGTCATAAGAAATCACACTTTCACCAGCATTAATGGTTGTTGTCATATTATTAACTAATGAATTATTAGTTTGTTTAATTTCACTTAGTGCATTGTCAATGCTATTTTGATGAGCTGATTGATAGTCAAAGATTGTTTTAGCAGTATTATTCAAAGTGATAGTAGTGCTTTGCGAATAACTAAGCGGATACCACTGATAGCCAACCACAGCTACTGTTGTGGCTAAATTAGCTTGCTTTACAAACAAATGCTTTAATTCACCAGCAACAGGCTGTGGTGCTAATTGATTATTAGTCATACTAGTAACTTCAATACTTAATGCTGGTTCAGGTTGCATTTGTGATAATGCATATTGCTTGGCACTATTAGCATCATGTAAATTATCATTGCTAACCGCAGCCATTGGATGAATACCCCATTTATTAATGGAATCGTCATTTTGAACAATGAAATCATCAAAATATTTAACATCTTTATTGTTAACTGAGTATGTACTACTAATACATTTAGTGTAGTTAGTAATGGTTGTACTATCGTAAGTCAATTTGACTTCTTCACTATCATGTAAATAATCAATCCGATTGCCTAAGTCTTTTTCAAATTCATCAGTTGAGTAAACTTTAATACATTGATTATCTGGAAAGATAACTGCATTAGACCACGCACTAGTGATTTTTGATAAACAGTCTTTGCCACTACCATTGCCTAAGCCTTGAATTAACGCATTACTGAAATTGCCAATCACTTGCCATGTGAAGCCTAAATTATTGCCATTAAAGTAGTAGTTAAGCACATCATTGACTGAATATGATTGCGTATTACTGTTGCTATTATATTGATAAACACGCATACATTCATACATGATGTGTGTAGCAACAATTTGCTTTGATGAAACACCCTTAGAATAGTCAGGAATACATTGTTTGATAATGAATTCTTGACCTTGCCAAAATAGCATACTCTCTGAATCAAGCATGCTATACGCCAAACTGTGATCATCATAAGCGGTGAATTGAATTTGATAAGTGCTGTTCATTTGCCATTCAATATAGAAAGAATCAACTAATAAACAATTTAAAGGTTCACGCATTGACGTACCTTTGCCTTGTACTAATAACTTATCCATCAATTCACCTCCAACTAACACATGTAAATAAATGGAAAGCTGAATGTAATATCGATAGCGGAAGTTCCGTTGATAGTAATATCGTTCCAACCAGTATTGAGAATGATATTGCCATAATCAGTGCTGAGTGAGCAAGGTGTATTGTTATCAGTGGTGTTAATACCATTAATTACAATATTGTCCTTGCCACTTGAACTGCTGTTATATTTCCACTCAGATCCATTTGTATTATTAACAATCTGGCAATAATTACCAGTGAATGTGAGACTGATTCTTAAATCATTGTGTTGATAATAAGGATCAACCACCACATCACCAGCGTTGTAAACTTGAAAACTTGTTGTATTGAAATGGTAATCTAATTGCTGATTAGGCAAATTCATACCAATTTGCAATTCATCATTGTTGCTATTAATCTCATCACTACGTAGCACTGAGTAATAATAACCACTGGGGTTATCAAATGGAATGCTAAATACCGCATTATGAGAACCAGGCTGTGACGGTTTGATTGTAAAATTATCAGGCAAAACAAAAGCACACAAACCAGCTTGTGTGCCTGTTCTAATTCTCAATGGTTGTTTTGTTCCCAAATAATGCGATATTTTACGTTTGGCTAATAAAAAGTCTTGATAGTCACCAAATTGCAGCCAAAAATTAGCGGTTAACTTGTTTTTAGCAATGTCAGCCGCTTGCAATTGACTACCATCAACACCAACGATGGTTTGATATGTGTTAACAAACGCTGGATCAGTTTCAATTCCCAAAAACTTCAATCCTTGAATGTTATCAGTGATACTAATTTCGTCACTGTTTGCTGTTTTAATAAATAAATCATCATATCCATAACTCAATTAATATCACCTCCTAGAAAGATTGTAGATTACTCATTGATTGATCCAACGCTTGTTGACGATAACGTGCTTGTGGATCAATATTATTTGCTTTGATTGCCTTTAATTGTTGACCGTTAACACCTAATAATGCACTAACAATGTCTTTCAATTTCTTAACTTGATTAGTTAATTCTTGAATTCCATTGTCTTCATGATTATTAGTTGTTTCAAGTTCATTGAGTGTTTGACCATCACTGAATTTATCCATCACAGCTTTTACTAATGACCATGCTCGCGTTTCTTTAAAGTTGCTCATTGGTACAACTGCTTCTGGATAACCAGCTTCACCTATTAAGCCCATTGTTGGTTGGTTGATGATGCCTCCGTTAGCAAACACACGATGACCAGTTGGACCCCAACCACCAGGCATACGAATATCAGACCGCCAGTTACTGTCATTGAAAACAGCCATAATCTGGTCATCACCAGATAGGATATTGTTATGTCCTGGCAAGCTCCAATAAGCAAATGTTGGTGGAATATATTGGAATAAGCCTTGAGCGGGATCACCATTTGCCATATTAACGTCCCATACTTGCTGTTTAATGCTTTGATCACCACCAGATTCCTTTTGAATACGTGCTAACAAAGCGTTCATATCGCTGTCAGAAACATCAACGTGCATTTCTTTAGCAATCTTTTCAATGTCGCCACGCCATGAACCAGTGTGAGCACCGATGTTTTTTGAAACAACGCCACCACCTTTACCACTATGTGAAGCATTGAATTTATTAATGAAGTTATCTAGCAAGCTTTTGCCTTCATCTATAATGTGGTCAAATGAACCTTTAGCTAATTCATAGTACAAAGTATCATTGTTTTTATTAAACATGTCTTCAAAACTAGCGATACCAATGTGGTCAGTGATAAACTTCATAACTTTATCAGCACCTTCACTAATAAAGTCATCAAAGTGTTTCATTTTGTCTTGTAACCAACTTGCACTGCTATCAACAGCCTTTTTGACATCTTTATAAATGTGATGAATTGTACCATCAACACCATCAGCGTGTGCTGGCAATGTTGCTGTCATTGCTAAAAATTGTTGACTCATATCATGTGGTAAGATAGATGTTCCAGCCATTAATGGTCTGATTTCTGGGCCATTTAATCCAACCGGATAAATGCCGTGTTCACGGTCATGTGCTAATTCAAAGCCTTGTTCACCAACTAAAGCAATTTCATCATGTGCTAAGCCACGTGTACCTGTTGCATAGCCAGTTGGCTTCCATTTTGGAATTGAACCCCAACCTTTATGCAATTTATTTAAAACATCATCAATCGCACCAGTGAAACTATTGACTTTATGAGCCATTTTAACAATCCATTGTTGCCATGAACTCAATGTATTACCAGTTTCACTATCAACAGCGGATTGATGTTCACCTGCTTCTTTAGTTGCTTCACTTACTACTTGAGTATGTGTTTCCTTAGCTTTACTAATTGTTTGATTGGCTTGCTTATTAGCAGCCGAAATTGTATCGTCTTTTTGCTTACGAGCATTACCAACAATTTCATCATATTGTTGTTTAGAAATAGTACCTTTTACATAATATTCTTGGTTAGCAGCATCAACTGTCTTGTTATATTTGTCATTAGCTGCTTTGATTGCTTCATCACGTGTCTTCTGAGCATTACTAATGACCGCATTCATTTCATGTGTTGATGTGCTAATTGCATCATGCATTTCCGATAAGGTTAAATGATGCTTGTTTTCTTTTAATTCAGATAATAAGTCTAATTGCTTGCCATTATTAATCTTAATAGCATCAATTAAGTTAGCATTGCCAATCTTTGTTTCAGCAAGAACACCATTATTTAACTTCTTACGGTCAGCCATAACTTGTTGGTTATGACTTTCATCTAACGCTGATAATTCACGGTTTTGTTCCCGTTTATATTCCTTAGAATTTTTACCATATTGTACAGCAAGAACTTCTAATTTATGATTATTACCTTGTTCGATATTCAACTTGTCAGCTAAGTATTGCTTATCATCAAGTTGCATATCATTTAAAGTCTTTTGTTGCGACTGTTTACGCTTGTTATCATTGTTTTGTTCATTTTTAAGAATCTTATCAGCTTGTGCTTGCGTTAAGTTACCATTCTTAACTAGGATGCTTAAGTCTTTATTGGAAGACTTTTCTTTATTAGCGTAGTAGTTATTCATATCTTTGCTCATTTTGTCATAAGCGCTTTTATTTTGATTAACTACTTTGTTAAAACTACTTGGGTCAGCAGTTAGTTTAATACGATTATTCTTATTAATAGTATCGATGAACTTACTAAAATCACTTGAAAATTGTTTCATATTCTTGTCAACTTTCAAGTGAACGTTATTACCAAAATCAGTGCCAAATTGAATACCAGCTTTTTTAGCTAAATCATTAATTGGCTTTCTTAATTTTTCACCAGCAAATTTGCCAATACTACTGCCTAATATTCCACCAACTGTTGCACCAACTGGACCTAACGCACTACCGATACCAGTACCGATTAAACCACCGATACCACCACCAACATCACTATATTGTTTCTTACCTTTTTCAAAGAAACCTTTAGCAATATCAATAGTAGAAGTTGCTAATGTTAAGCCTTTGCCTAAGCTTGCACCCATCCGCAAGCCACTAGTAACAGCGGTTTGTTCAACCATTGGGTCTTTGGTAAATAGTCGTTTGAAGAAACCAGCTTTACCAGCTGTTTTGGCAACAACTTTAGATGCACCTTCAGCAATTTCACCAGCATCACTAGCAGCAGTTGCAGCAATAGATTCTTTATTTTTAGGTGTAAATTCTTTTTCGACAAAACTATCTTTAGATACTTTGCTATCAATCTTAGCGGAAACACGATCAGCCACATCATTAGCTAATTTTTCAGCATCACTAATATCCTTGTCTTTCTTGTTTAAACCTAAAACGTGTTCTAATACTGAACCGCCTTTAACAGCTTCACCAAGTCCCTTAATACCGTCAACAACTGTACCAATTGATTGAGCAAAACCAAGCATCTTTTTAGCCACAAACATTGTGGCAAAGGTTTCGCCAATTGCCTTAATTGTGCCAGCATGACTACTAATATCAGCTAATGCACGGTTAACATCTTCTAAAGCGTCACCAGTTGCTGATTCACCAGATAAGCTAAGAATTGTCCTTGCGATTGTTGAAATAGTATCTTTAAAGCCACTCCATACACCATTAGCTAAATCGCCAATAATATGGTTTAAATTTGAACCGATTGTGGTTAATTTACCAGAATTAGCATCAACATATTCAAATACATGTTGCAAATGATCACCAACACCAGCTAAACCACGACCAATACCTTGAATCATGTCTTCAAAGCCTTTGCTATTAGCCACATTAGCCATGTGTTCAGCTAAGCTAGTAACTGTTGGCAATACTGCTTTAGCTAAGGTCATTTCAACGTCTTGAGCTGCCATCTTAAATTGATTCATTGCAGCTTGGGCGGTTTGCATGTTCTTTTCAGCTAATTTACCAACGTAATTATGTGAAGATGCACGTTCTACTTCATCATCTAAAGTCTTTAAACGAGCTGCATTATCAGTTAAGATTGCACCAGCTTGTTCACCAGTTGTACCAAACAAAGTATGGAACAATACTGCTTTTTGGCTCTTGGACATGTCTTTGGTATGGTCTGCTAACATACCAAAGATGTCTGACATTGACTTCATTTTGCCACTTTGGTCAACGAAAGATTTGGCTGACAAGCCAATACCTTGCAATGCTTTATCAGCAGCTGCTGTTGGGTCAGTTAAGCTTTGAATTGTCTTACGTAAACTAGTACCAGCCTTATCGGCTTCCAATCCATTATTTGATAAGATACCCATTGCTGATGCTGTTTCACCCAAACTAAATCCAGCTGTGTGTGCTGTTGCGCCAACATAACTCATACCAACACCTAAGTCAGAAAAGTTAGTTGATGTTTTATCAGCCGCAAATGCTAATTCATTAACAGCTTTAGAAGTCCGTTTTGCCATTTCAGCAGTCGACTTTAATGGGTTGCCAGCTTTGTCAACTTTCAAGCCAAATGATTCCATCGCATTTGATGTAACATTAACAACGTCTGATAGGTCATCACCACTAGCAATACTTGCTTGTACTTCACTACGCATACTTGCTAAGGCTTGGCTAGAATTATCACCACGTTTTACAAGTTCTTGGTATGCATCAGCGATTTTTTCTTGTGAAATACCATATTTCAATGACATTTCACGACCGTCTTTTTGCATATCAGCAACTTTCTTAGTTACATCAGCAGTTGCTTCGCCACCAGTTTCTAGTAAGTTAGCGGTTTGTGTGTAAGTTGCTTGCAAGTCAGATGCGTTCTTTGATGCTAGTACAAAGCCAGCACTAACACCAGCTACAGATGCAGCCGCTGTTGTTGCTCCAATTGCAATCTTTTTAGCAGCCTCACCAACACCGTGACCAACTTCTGAAACAGAGCGGTTCATTTTATCGTAAGCATCGTGAATTTGTGCAATTCGTGGATGTGTATTACTAAATGTTTTGTTTAATTCTTTCTGCTTAATTGATGTTTCAGTAATTCGTGTTTCTAATTCATCTAAAGCGTTACTAGTTTTGCGATAAGCTTTTGAATCAGTTCCTTGTGTTTCAGCGATACGAGCTAATGCTGCTTTTTCCTTGTCGTATAACACAGCCATTTTTTCTAATTGTGCTGAATATAAACGACTTTGTTCATAATTAGCTTGATAACCCTTATTTTCAGCCTTTAAACGTTCAATTAATAAGCCTGAACTACTTGTGACTGTTCGTAAACTGCTCTTAACTTTGTCCATACCATCAGCATAATAGTTCATGCTCTCACGTGCTTTGGCTTGTTGAGCAGTCATTGATGCTAATTTTGTCTTACTTGCATCAATTTGTTGTTGATAATGTAAGAATTTATTAGCGGTTTCAACAGTGCCTGAACCAAGTTCCTTTTGTTCATCACGTAACTTGGTGATTTCAGCGCCTAGTTCTTCATATTTTTCTTTATTAGTACCAGTAATATCATCTAATGAACTTTGTTGAGCTTTTAAGGCATCAATCTTGTCAGCAAGTTCACCGAACTTACGAGCATCTTCATCAGTAACAAAACCTAAGTCTTGTTGCTTGGCTTCTAAAGCACTAATCTTGTCTTTTTGAGCTTCAATAGCTTCAGATAAGCCTTCATAACGAGCTTGTGCTGCACCTAAATAATCTTCCGCTGTACGTAATTCAGTTTCTTGAACTTGCCATGATTTTGTTAAAGTATTAACACGAGCGGTTAAGCTACGAATGTTTGTTGATGCTTCAACAGTATCCAAAGCAATCTTAGTCGCCATAATACTTGAAACTTTTGCCATTATTTGCTCAATCTCCTTTCATTAGATTTTGCGAACGGATCATTTCGCAAGTGATTTACCATTGTTAATGGGTCAACTGGGCGTTCTTCTTCATCACGAGCTGCTAATACTTCTTGTAAGCGAAAATAATCAGTATTTTCAGCATCATCTAGCGACCAGTGCAAATTCAACATCACATTCTTCTCAAATAAGCGAATGTTTTCAATTTGATCCTTTAGTTCGTGAATTTGCGTTTGCCAATTTATTTTTTTGTGTCGGTATCTTCCCCAATACGTTTAATATCTTCTTCGGAATAGCCCATCATACGCATTTGAAGATGTGTTTCCATTTTTACGACTGCATCATCATCAGCATTATCGAGTGCTTTAATATCAGCACCATTTAAATGTAATAATTCGATAGTATAGTCACGTAATTTTTTACGTAAATCTAATTCACGTTGCCATTTCTTTGCTGAATATGGGTCTTTTTTATCAGCTTCACTAGCTTCAGCAAATGCTAATTGCATTTGATATGTTTTTTCAACATTCTTGCTAGAACGTTTAACATCGAAATTGCGTTTAAAAACTTTAGTATAGAATTTCATGGACTATTTTCCTTTCAAAACAGCCGCCCTAGCTTACTAGCTAGTATTGTCTTCTTTCGTTAGGCGACAATTACTTCAAAATAATTAATTAAGCTTTTTCAGCAGGCATTGCTGTAGATGTTGATGGCGCAACTGTGCCAGAGCCTGTATATTCTGGATACATGTCTTTGAACATTGCATCAACAGTGAATGAACTATCGGTTGATAAGTAAATGCCATACTTATTACCGTTATAGCCATCGAAACCTAATGCTTCAAAATCAAAGATGTCGAATTCAACATTCTTCTTAGTTGAAGTATTAGTATCTAAGTTTTGGTTTGGTTTGCTTAAACGACCATTAGGAAATGCATAGTAAACAGTTTCTTGACCATTGTAAGCAGGTGCAGCAACTACTAAACCTACTAATGGTTTTTGAGCTTGTTCATAGTAAGCCATACCTGAACCTTTAGCTAAACCTAACAACTTGTTAGTTGTTGCTGGGTCTAAGTTATTAATAGTTAAGGATACGCTTGTTGAAGCTGGTTCTTCATAACTATCCATGATTTGGTTATTACCACAAATATCAGTGAATTTACCAGCTAAGCCTTTAATATCAGCCTTTTGCGTACCTAAAAATGTTTTATCGATTGGCAAAATACCACTAGTGCTTAAACCGTTAGTAGTATCAGTCAATAATTTATGAGTATTAGGGTCTAATAAACTTAAATAGACCATAGAAATACCTACTACTGCCATATTTTCATCCTCCTAAAATAAAAATTTTACAAAAAATTTGTAATCTGAAAATAATATGTGGCGGTCATCTGTGAAGTATCAGGGTCAACAGTATGACCACGAACGTCTTTCAATTCCCAACCAGCGTTATCGAATAATTCAATTAATGGACTTTCTAACTCGTCAGGATCGTAATCAATATCCACGGTGTAAAAGATTTGAACTTCAACCTGTTTATCCATGGTAATAATGTGATTATTGCCATACAAATCAGGTTTACTAAGCACGTCTGTGATTAAAATAATGGTTTGGTCATCGCCAACATCACTAGGAATGTTGTTAGTGAAGACTCGGTCAACTTGCTTAAAATTAGCTTGTTGAATTAAATCAAACGCTTGTTTAGTTGCTAATACCATTACTAATCACTTCCTGTAATCTCATCATATTTAGCTTTTTCAGCTTCTAGCACTTTTTGTTTAATAATTTCGTCTTCTTGTAAATCAGTCACAAAATGGTCAGCCTTAATCTTACGAGTACCATCGTTTAAACGCATTGCGTTCATAGCATGATACTTGTTGTTCCAACCAACTGTGGCTGCACCATCTAAGTCGTTATCAGTATCCTTAGAACTAACAATAATGTGATCTGCCATGTGACCATATACCTTATCGTTGTGATGCGAATAGTGTTTCTGACGAGTTGTTTTTTCTAATTCATCGCGAAATACTTCAGCACCAGCGGTTGTAATATCAGCACGCTGTTTTAGGTTCAAATTGCTAGTGATATTGGCAATTTGTTGAACCCATGCTTCTAATTGGTCAGTAAAATCATCAGCCATTTTTCTTACGTCCTTTGCTTTGCTTAATTGTGAGAATATCGTAAGCAATGTACATTGTGTTATCACTTGAAACATCGATGATACGATATTCTTG
Source organism: uncultured Lactobacillaceae bacterium (assembly GCA_963926925.1). Classification (GTDB taxonomy): domain Bacteria; phylum Bacillota; class Bacilli; order Lactobacillales; family Lactobacillaceae; genus Paralactobacillus_A. Next base: position 26,437 of record CAWUZD010000011.1, on the reverse strand, counting down.
ATTATCAATTAATGCGTATTGATAGTTGTTAACCTTAGCATTATGACGGATCGCAATTAATTTAGTGTTTTCTAAATCAGTACCAATCAATTGATATTTCTGCGTAATCGTTTGTTTAATATAGGCAAAGTGCAAACTAAAGGCTGGTACTAACTTAGTAACATTAATACCAGCTTGATTAATTGTATTTTGACTATCACAAAACGTTATCAAATGATTAAATTGATAAGGCTTATATGGATTACGAACCAGTGGTCTTTGTTGAAGATTGGACATTGTATTTCCCCACTAAGTGATTGATTAACATTTTAAGTCCCAAACTCATACCACGTTCAAGCGTACGATCGTAATAGAATTGTGTTGCTAATGTGATAATTGCCCGCTCATATAGAGGGTCACCGTTTAACGTTGCTTGGTCAACATTGTTTGGCAAAGCTCCCATAATCACAGCACTGCTTTGTGAAAGTAGGTTTGTCATTAAGGTTTCGTTTTCTGGTGTGTCATCTAGATTTAATTCGTTTAGGACAGTTTGTGTATCAACCATCTATTATTTGCTTGCAGTTGTTGTTACAGCTGTTGCTTTTGTGCCATGAATATATGTGATTAAGTCTTTACGTGCTTGTTCGACATCTTCACGTAAGTAGATGCCTAAAATCTTGTACCATACATCGTAGCTATCCATGAATTTACCAGTAATTTCTGTTGACTTGAAGTTAATTACTGCTTTTTGTAATGGTGCAACAATAATATTGATGTCGCCAGCTTTAGCAGATGGGAATAATGTATCATCAACAACAACCACAGTTTTACCAAGAATGGTGTTTGCCATTGACTTAGTAACATCTGGTTGAATTAATGGGCGACCCATACCATCTTTCATTTGGTCTAATGCATTAAATGCTGATTGTGACATTACTACACTAGCATTACGAGAATCGATTGGTTTCAAGTTAACGTTTAATGCTGTCTTCAAATCAGATACTAAATCACTTGATGATACTGCTGATACACCATTAGTTAATGCATTGATAATTAATGAGTCATCAGTATTATCACGTAATTCAACTAATTGGCTTGCTAATTCTGTTTCCCAGTTGTAGCTTGAGTCAGTAATCAAATCTTGTGAGAATGTGTACTTACCTGTGTAAGTCTTCAAATCCCACAAAATAGGTTGAATATCAGGCATTTGTGATTCAGCTGTTGGTTGGAATTCGGTGTGTTCAGTTAACAAACCATTGTTATCCATGAATAATGGTAATTTACCAGTTGTTGTCTTAACAGCAATTGTCCGTACTAATGAACCTAAACGTGGGAATTGGTGTGGTTCATTTTCTGCAGGTAAAATTGTTTGTGGAATTAATACTTGACCATTGGCTAAGCCAATACCAGTTACGTCACGTGTTAATTTACCGTTCTTTAAGAAATCAGCAAAGTCGCGTTTTTCTTCAGCAACTTTGTCGATATGATTAGGTGTAATATCTTTCATATCACGCTTTTCTCCTTTATCTTCTTTATTTTTGTCAAACTTATCATCTTTTTTGCCTTCATGATGATCGTCTGCATGTTTAGCTTCTTCTTTAGCTTTCTTGTCAAATTCTGCTTTTAATGAGCGAACTTCATCTTTTAAAGCAGTTAAAGAAGAACGTACTTCATCATCCAATACTACTTTGTTAGTATTATCTTTAGATTCAACGGTCGCTTTATCTTCACGTTTTTCTTCAACTGTTTCATCTTTAGGTTCTTCAACAGTTTCTTTTGTTTCTGTTTCTTTATTTTCAGCCATTGCTTTCACTCCTTTTAAGTATTTATCCAAACTGCGTTGTACTTGCACACTTGTTTCTGTGTAGGCTGGAATTGGTGTGACTGATACTTCATCTAAAGTCGCAATTTGACTAATACGATGAATTGTATTGCCATTTGCGTCAGTGTCCCACACATCGCCATTGTCAGCGATTGTAAAACCAAATGAACAACCCTTTAAGTTACCAGCTTGAATATCGTTATACACATCATTAGCTAATGTGGTATTAGCCAATTGTGCATTAAAAAACAGACCCTTGCCATCAACAGTTAACGTTAATGTACCAGCGTCTGTTCTTGCTAAAATATTATTAAAATCATGTCCATAAAGTAGTAAGACATTACTCAAATCAACGCCATTTAAAGCATTAGGACTAATGTATTCAATAAACGGCATTGGTTGACTTGGCTGATTAAATAACAACGCATAGCCTTGAATACTTTTAGTATTATCTGCATTATCACGAACAATTAAATTACTATTGATCGTTCGTATGTCCATCTTGTTCGTCTGTTTCACCACCTTTCATTGTTGGAACATTAGGATCTATTTTAAGTTTAGGGAAAATACCATATTGCTTTAATAATGTTTGTACTTGTAGTGGTGTCATAGCAGGATTACGACCGCATGCCAACTTGGCCAGATTATCAATTAAAACAGTATGGTTTGTATCAGTAATTGGCGTTGTATCAAAGTGAACATGAACACCGAGCTTTAAGAACATTTCACTTTCTAATGGTTTAATGTACAAGCGTAACGCATTTTCATATTGGTTCTCCAACATTTCAATGCTTGATTGTTGGTCACTTTCACCATTTAAGATACTTACTGGTACATTAAATGCTTTAGCAATTTGATTTTGTGCAAAGTTCATATTAGTTAATAGCTTTGCTAAATCAGGACTAATTTGTAATGTGCCTAATTGAATACCTTGGTCTAATACAATCGCTCTACCAGCGTTTTCTCCACTGTTAGCGACTTCAAAAGCACTTCTAATGTTTTCCTTTGCTTCTTCATTTAAGATGCCCTGTGGGACTGTTAACGTGTAACTAGGGCTAATTGCATGAACTAACATTCCTAATGACAACTTTTTAGATTTATCTTGAATGTTAAGTTCCATTTTTAAAGCATCTAATGGACTAACACCAACTAATTCAGTTGCCATTTGCCCATTGACAAACAAGCGAAAATGAAGAATATCACTTTGCTGATAAATACGCTGACCACGGTCGTCTTCAAAATTAATCGTATAGGTAATTGCGGTTGAATCATCGTTCAATGTCAGCATTACATCTTCAAATGGAATTAATTCAAAACCACTAACAGCACCACGATTACCACGATTATCACGATGTATTAATACATAAGCATTGCCTGTTAACATCATTTGAGCAACAACCGATTGCCATAAGTTGAAACCACTAATAATTGCACTCGGTTTACGCAATGCTTGTTGAATTGCTGGCGCATCACAGTCAATATCACAACCAGCAACATCTGAACTAATACGATTAATTACTGTAAATACATCACTATTCATCAATGCAGTATCCACATCAACCGTGTTAGCAGTGATTACTTTACCATCTGAACTAAAGATGAATGGTGAATAACCTGTGCTATTTAACATCCGTGATCTAGTTTGCATCTTATGAAATAGACTGAACACATTTATTCACCTCCTTTAAATTCAAATCACTATTAATATTGCAGTTACAATTAAAACAACACCCAAAATTAAATAGCCTAATGTAATCTTGAACATAAAAGCACTAATGACTACACAGGATATTCCCACTAAATAACAAATAATTGCTAATGCTGATAAAAATTTTTCCATATTATCACACACTTTTTAAAAACTAAAATGATTACTGAAATAATCGTTAATTTGGTCATTTGACATGTTTTCCAACGGATTTTTGCTATTTTTCTTTGAAAAATCGAGACCGTCAAAGTGATACATTGCCATAAACCACGCATCAATTGTCGCGTCAACCATATCAATTTTGGTTGTTTGCTTTTCCTTATCAATTTTGACACCGTTGTTATTGCCAAATAACACAGCATTTTTTAAAGCGTAAATCAAAATCATATCATCATCATACTTGATGTGATGTGTGTCCATTTGTTTTCTAAAATCAACGGTTGGTTCATTCAAACGCTGAATTGTTTGTTGAACTGGTAATGTTAACCAATCAGTTTTCTGGTCAACCCAATCAATAATTTTATTGGCACACCATTTGTCGTAGCAGAAGTATTGCACTTTCAAATGATGCTTTTCAACATAATCTAATAACCAGTGATAAACTGTTTCATCATCGATATAGCCATAATCATTCTTAGCAATATCACATAAGCCAAGTTTTTCAGCTTGACGGTAATTAATACCGTCTTGCTTTTCTTTAATATCAATATTGTTTTGTGTTCGTGCTAATGGTATCCACGAATGCTGTTTAATATACCATTGTGGTTGATTATTATCATCAATGTATGGGAACACAAATGATAATGCTGTGTCATCACTAAAGTTTGATTTATCAAAGCCAATGTAGCATTCTTGACCATCAATATTAATTGGCGGTTGTTTAACAATCGCTTGATTAATATCTTCTAAACTCAAGTAAGTATTTTGTTTAACTTGTAACCACATGTTTAAGGATTTATTCTGAAATTCTGCTAATGTACCATCGTTCATCTTGGTATCACGCTCATCTAACAATGATTTCATCATCGTTGTTCGTTTATTAGTTAAACCAAGAATTGGATTAGACTTAATCCATGTTTGTGGCTGTTCAGTTTCTTTAAGCGAATCTTGTTCCCAAACCATACATAAGTAATTATCCAAATCACGCTTGCTATCTTGCTTCATAGTTGTTTCTAGCATGCGTTCATCATGGTAGAAGTAACTATTACTATCAGGATATGCGGTTGAAATTTGAAAGAATTGATGGTTTTGGGTTTGTACTTGACCAGATGTAATCTTACCTGAGTTGACTTTAATCTTGCCAAGTTTTTGGTCTGAACCTTGTTCATCACCAACACAGAATAGCAAGTGATAACTATCAAACATGCCGGATTCATGCGACAAACGCATTAGTTTGTTTTGACGTTTGCGACTAATGATTGTGTCATCTAAGACAGCAATATCATTCTCACGAAATACACGCTTAAAAGCTGGTATTTTTTCTAAAGCATGAAAAGTTGTTTTTAAATAACTAAAACCTTTTTTGGCTTGTTGTGTGACTGGTGCAATATATGCTAAGTCTTGATTCCAATAGTCGCTTGCTTCAATTAAGAACGCATAAGCATTAAGGATATTTGATAGGTATGTTTTACCATTAGTACGTGCAACACTCATTAGAACACGGTCATAACGTTTTTGACCATTATCATCACGCCAGCCTTGCATCGAACACAGCACTTTCTTTTGCCATAACATTAATGGCAATGGGTGACCAACAGATACATCTGGTACTAATTTAGCGAAGTTAAGAATTGCTTTGCATTTCTTCAAATCATAATGGTAATGAAAACTATCATCTTCAGTGATTCGTCTTAAATCTTGAACGTGACGAAAACTGTCAAGTTTCATCATCTGACAGGCTTGAATATCACCATCTAAAACTTGAAATGCATACTTAGTAGCTGGATCGCGATATTGCTTTTTAATTGCTTCATAATTACCAGCTTTAAGTTCGGCATGATAGACTTTATCAACGCTACAATTCTTTTTAGTTAAATCATAGGCTTTCATTAAAAGTCTTCATCTCCACCATTAATTAAATCATTTAATGATGGTTCATCATCATCGTCATTTTCAACTCTAGCAAGTAATGACGCACGACTTGATGGTGTTAAACCTAATTCATTTGCTAACGATTTAATCTTAGCAATGCTATCGCTTAATGTTGTGACCGCTGGATTCTTACGAAAACCACAGAAATCATGACTAATAACTTCACCAGTAGTTGGGTTAACAACCGTTTTAAAAATGCTTGATTGGATACCGTTCTTTTCAATGTCTGAATAAGCAAGATGGCGCATTTCAACTGCCATACAGAATGATTCAACTGTTGATTGATCAGCTTCAGTTACAAAGTTAGCTTTTCGCAATTCAGGTACTAATATTTTCCACATCTTACGAGCAAAGCCTTTTAAGGTCTTAGGTGGTTCAGTTGGTAACTGATTAAGGTTTTTATCGTTTTGAAATTCAGCAACCTTTTTCGCCAATTCGCGTTGTGACTTGCGATCATGTTCATCAACAGTTAATTTACGTTTACGCGGCAATTAAAACACCTCCAATCATCATTTTTTAACTGGTTTTTGGTACAAGAGTTGTACCTTTCTCCCTGTGGTACAAAGAGTAGTCACCTTTTCTCTGCGTTTAGGGAAAATCCTCAAATTTTGTTGTTTTTTGTTGTGACCCCCCCCCCATCAAAAAACAAAAAATATCTGCAACGCTCGCTCTACTCGATTTATGCTCGTCTGCTCTTTTTTGAATCGCAATGCCGGGGGCTTAAAAAACTATCAAATCAACGATTCAACCGCTTTTTGATTTGAGCAATCCACCACTGTCGTGAGATATGCTTCAACTTATTAACACCGTTTGGCGTTGAGGCAATTTCTTGCTCAAGCATTGTCTTGATTGCATGTTCCTGACGCGATAAGCACCAGAGATTGGTACTATCTAGTGGGTTAATACAATACTTACGTGGAACTACGTGGTCAACAATTAAATCACCGTCACACAACACTTGATGCGTCACTGCACTTGTGTAGCAATCACGATTGACAACAAAGGCTCGCACTTTTTGCCATGCAATTGAGTGATAAAATTTATTAGCAGTTTGATCACGTTTATTGCGGTTATAATCTTTATAATATTCTTTATCAGTATTACTAAATCGTTGATGTAACTTGATATGTTCATCACAATATTTTTGATTGAAAGGAATCACACGATGACAACGTGGCTCAGCACAAATATGAACTTTAGTCATACTAATTTTCCTTTCTAATGATGGTTGCAAGCTATGAACTTGCTTCACAAATACATTGCTATGTTTAATTGGAATCTTGCTTAACTTGCGATTAGATTTGTTATGTTAACTGATTATGTACTTGTGTTCTAACTTATGAACTAAACCATCAAAAAAGCACCAATCAAAATGATTAGTGCTTTACCGTAAGTTATTTATTTAATTTATTTGCCGATTTCTTAATCTTTCGACACTAATAATATAACACCTTTGGAGTCTCATCAGAGTCTCACAAAAGTCTCATGAAAGTCTCACGAAAGTTTAATTTCATTCATCAGCTAATCTTTTCAATGCATTATATACAGCTTTGTTTTGCAATACTTCATGCATTGCTTGTTCGATGCGTTCATCATGATTATCCATTGCTGATATAGGAACATTTTTAAGATTAGTAATACAACCAATATTTTTAACTTTTAATTTATCCATTAGAATCACTAACCTTTAATTCTTTGCGTCGCTCATCAATCAACTTTACTAATTCATCTAAGTCTTCAGTAGTTGCCATTTTAGTAATATAACTACGTGCATATGAACGATATTGATAAACACGTTGTTTATCTTTGTTTTTATCTTTCCATTTTTTATTTGCTTTGCGCTTTGCTTCATTAATTGCCATTTTTTCTGTCCTTTAATGTTTGAACAAGATTAATTATAGAAATTAATAATGCAATAATTGAAAATATTAATGCAATAATTGAAAGCATATTATTGTCCTCCTTTTAATGTTATAATATGGGTATAGCAAACAGGAGGTTATAAACCTCCTGCATAGTTCTTATTTTTTGTGGTGATTAATAAGAACAGATATTATTGAGATGATTGAACTTATTAGTGAAATGATTGAAGCTAATAAGTTCATTTTTGTATCGTTCACTTTATCACCTCCTTACATTTATTATAATACACCTTATAACCGATATAGTCAACACATTTATACAAAAAAATCGGTAATAAATACCGACTTAATAACTATTCATGCAAATATATATGTAAATCCGTGCCACCTTGTTGCACTTCAAAACAATCAGCAAACTCATTATAAGCACGATCACGCATTCGGAAATACGTTGCCTTTGAGCAGTACATATTAGCTGCTATTTGCCAATCTGATAAGCTACTAATATATTTATCCTTAAGAATTGTAAATGATGCTTGTGAGCAATTTTTAAACGCTTTAGCGATACTGTTTAAAATCATCTTAGCATTTAGATATTTAACTATCTTATCTTCATTACTATTACCACTATGATCACTACTTGGCATACCACTCATTACTGGTGAACATAAGTAAGCTGGACTTTCATTTGCAATTCGTAAAATGCGTGGCAATTTTGTATCTAAAAAATGTTTAACATGTAACGCTGTTGCTTTGTAATCAATATTATCAATTTCAAACAATAAATCATTCATCACTCACACCACCTAATCATTAATATTATTATATCAGTAACATACAACATATAGTATACTATTTACTTAATATCACTTTATGTTGTATAATCATGGTGTAAACGGAATGGTTATAAAAACACTTCGTAAATCTATATCTCGTGTAATGGCACTCGCGTAATTGCGAGTGCTTTTTTCATATTTCTCTAATTTCAATCTCAACCCGTGGTTTTTCGTCATAATGCTTGTGCATTTAAACATCGACGATCTGATTATCATCAACCCAACAAATACCCTTTAACGCATCAGTGACACATTTAAAATAGTTATCAATGTCTGGTTTGACTGTTGGTCTTGTAATATGCTGCAATTTCGCAAATTTTACCGCCTTAGAGCCGTTTTTCTGTATGCCTCGATAAAATATACATGAGACAGCAATAGCCCCCGTTAAGGGGCTTTTTTGGTATTGTAAACGAGCAACGCTCGCAACATACTTTTTATAATTTCTGCTTTTGGCTGGATCATATGCTTTTACGAATTTGCCACGGGTTGTGAATTTCGGTCTGCCTTGTGCGACTGGTTCACCGTCAATCACTAACTTAATCAATTAATTATCATCTTCTTTTAATAAATTATCATTTTCATGAATACTATTAGAAAACAGCATTTTCATCTTTTTCATTTCTCTAAATACTTTCTTTAGCTGTCTTTCACTCATGTTGTCATAACGACAAAAGCCTGTTTTTAAGTCATACATAAAAAGACTGTCTGTTAAAAAATTACTGTAAATAAAACAACCATCTTTATATTTAAAACACATTCTTCACCTCCAAGATCGCATTTTAAATGCGACCTTTATTTACTTAAATATCTGCTTCTACATAAGCTAATTTCATTATTTTAATAGTGTTAGGCATGAAGCTTTTAATGCTTATGGCTTCATCTTTATCTAATTTTTTAACCGTATAGGAACTAAGTGTAGTTGAAAACTTTAAATTGCAAATATAGTTATCTTCATCAGTGTCATAATCTGTAAGAAATAAGAAATGATGATCTTTATCAATCTCACTTTTTAATTCAGCAATAGCAATATATGTCATATCAGTACCTAAAACATCGCTAGGCTTTACTTCCAAACTATTCACAAAGCTATCTTCCATTTTGATCACCTTTCTCAAAAATAAATTTTTGCTGTTTCAAATTTAATTAATTCTTCTAAATATGTCTTTGCTTTTTGCAAATCTTCAACGCCGTTTTTGTTTTGGTATCTAGTAACATACTTAAAAATATTGCCTTTGATAAAGCCTATAAATTCATCTTTAGTAATTAAGCCTTGTTCTAAATACCACCACAAATCATGGTTATTTTGCTTATAATATGCAGGTCGTAATTTGTTATCAGTCACTATTCTTCACTCGCTTTCAAAATATTATCAATATCTTTGTCCGTTGCTTTAAAGCGCAAGCTCAATGTAGCGTTGCTCATAATGCCGTTATCTACAGCCGTTGTGTATATGATTTTAGCTTCATTAATTGGATCATACTTAATTGCCACAATTTGACTAATGTTGACAATTGCACCACTTTCTAACTTCACAAATTTTGCCATTATTCTTCACTCACTTTCTTTGCTGCGTTTTCCAATTCCAACATAATTTCATCAACCGTCCATTTGCGTCCATCTGGTTCAATAAATGGCATATAGTCACCTGCATGTGCAGTATCAAAACCAATTGCATATTGGCATGGTTCGCTAAATTCATGACCTAATACTAATTCACGATTGCTAATAATTAGTGCTAAGCCGTTATATGTAACACCGCCGTGAAATAATTCATCAGCAACATCAACTTCTTCACTAGTGAATGGTTTATCTTTAAGCAAATAACCGTTCTTAATTCCTACTGGTGTTTTGTCAACGACTAGAGTTAAATTATCAATATGCTTAATTCTTAAAATTTGCATGATTAATTATCTCCCCAAATTGCCGAAATAATGATAATTGCAATAATCACTAACGCAATCACTGCTACTACAATTGCTGGTAATAGTACAATCCACCATGCACAAGTAATAATGTGCATTGCTTTCAAAATTACTAAAATAACTTGAAACATTAATAGCCACTTCATACTTTTACCTCCTAATATGTTCTTAAAAACCGTAACCGTTCGTCGTATTCTGGGCAATTAACGTCGCTGCCATATTCATTCTCAATGCTGTGCAGTGCTTGATAGAACAAGTCATCAACTTTCTTAGTTTTGTGTGAAAGCTTAACATAGTGCCGTTTAACATAATGACTGGATTTAACATAATTTGCAGTAGTTGGCGACCACCATTCCAGATTAGTAACACTGTTATCAAGCGGATTATTGTTAATATGTACCACTTGCTGGTAATTATCTGGATTATCAATGAAGTATGTGGCAACTAGCTTCGCAACTGAACGGGTTGCGTGCTTGCCATTTCTAAAATAAAGCGAAACTAACGCAATGTTATTATTCAGAGATATTTTGGCAAATTTATACTTTGCTTTGCCATTTCTAGGAATATAAGCAATTCTCCCTTTATTTGATACGTAGTAACGTGGTGCTTCTTCAATCTGTTTCCATTCTTCTTGCATTGATTTCACTCCTTAAAATGTATCGTTATACATACCCCATGCACTGTTGCGTTCGGTCGTTTCTTCACCGTTGGCGTTGATATAATCTTCACTTGCTTGTCCCTTGAATTGCTTAGTATGATCAGCAATAAACTCATCAAGGCAATCTTGACAACAAAAATGTAAATCATCTTCTGCTCTATCGGTTTTGAACATATTTAAAGTTAGGAAACTTTCGCCTGCTTCGATTTTGTCTTTACACCAATCACACTTAATTGCGTATGTTGTTGATGGTTGAATAATACTTCTCATTGTTCCTTGCGCTCCTTTGTTAAGCCCATTTTTTCCATTAGTTCTTGATTCTTCTTTTCCATCGCAGCTAATTCCGCATCACTATATTGCTGTGGCTGATAATCAGGTCGTTCCCAATATGGCAATTTAGGCTGGTGATGTGGTTTATTAATGCCATAATCATTGCGATAATCTTTCCGCTTTAGGTTATTAGCTAACATAGATGTATACTTAATTGGTTCAGTAGCTTTATTAGCTACATACTTCTTAATACCGTTTGCAATGATTAATGTTGAATCTTCTTTAGTAGCATTTAGAAACTCATTAAATGCTGCTTGATAATTCCCTCTTCTACTCTCTGGATAGATACTCCAGATTTCTTTTTGGAAATAATCATTGAGTTGTGCTTTTTTTCTGTCAGGCTCTGCCTGACTATTAAAAAAAACATTGTTATCATTGTTTACATTGTTATCATTGTTGTTAGTTGTTCCATCTTTGTTCCACGTTTGTTCTATCTTTGTTCTGTCTTTGTTCTGTAGTGTGTTCTGTTGAATCTCTTTATCCTGATATTTTGCCCAATTAACAATGGTTATAAGTGTTCCTGTCTTTGTTCCTTGGTATGTGCTAAATCCTAATTTTTCAAATCTTTTTAAAGTTTTTCTGACAACTTCTGTGCTTACGCCCTTACCACATTTCTGTGCTAATGAACTCAATGAGGTAATAAACTGCCCTGCTTTAACTTCAAATTTTTGACCTTGCCATTCCCATTGCTTAGGCGAATGATTGGCAAGTAATAACATTGCAATTAAAACTTTTACTTGCGTTGGTGTCGAATTAAGATAAATCGGATCGTCTAGTAATTGCCGATATAAGCAAATCCAACCTTGGTTGCTCATTGTTATCAACTCCTTTCATCCTTATTAATGGGCATCGCACCCGCTCGGTGGTTTGAAGACACTGCTTAGTTAGTCGATTAAATCCGAAGCATGTACGAAGAATTTAAAATCCTTAGTAGCACGGCAGTAATCACAATGTTCGCAACGTGTCGGCGCAACTCTACCAGCTCTCACATCTTCAATGTGCGGTTGTAATTCTTCAACCTTCGCCAATGCCTCATTCATACATTCACGGTCGTAATCGCTAGTGAAATCAATCGGTATCACGTCAGGTGGATCTTGCTTACTAACAGCAACCATATAGGGTTCGCAAACCAAACCGTCATAGGTTTGTGCTATTAAACGTTTATAAATTGCCATTTGTAAGTAGTAACCGTATCCTTCAACGAAACTTACGTATTTATGCTTAGCAACGCTCCATATCTTTTTATGGGCGTCTGCGGTGGTCTTTAAATCAATGAAATAGTTACGATTGATATTCAAACAGTCAATTTTGCCTTTCCATTTCACGCCATAAATTTCACCAGTAACGATTGCTTCCTTATCACCGGTATACAAGCGCTTAAAACGATCATGTTTCTTTAAAGCGTCAATCATTTCTTCGGCTTTGCCATATGCAGCTTTTAACTTACCATTCTTAGTTAGTAGTTCATCTTTGTGAGCGTCAACAAACTTCTGATGAGATTCTTCACTCTCAAAATATGAGTGAACATAGTTACCAACTAATAAAGCCGTTGGGTCTTGCTGCGGTTGCCATTCATCATTAATGATTGCCATTGTTTTGGCTTCACATTCCATGAAACTCTTAAACATTGAAACTGATTGAAATGCTTTGTCAGTTTCATGATCGTAATAATTAGCGTCCGTCAAACAAGTCTGCTTGTTCTGATGTTGGTTCATCTTTGCTTACTTCTTTCTTTGTTGCTTCTGCATCATCAAGTAAAGCGTCAACGCTGTTGTTATCTTCTTCAGTGGCGTCAACTTCCTTAACTTCTGCGTTATCACTGATGGTGTCTTCATCAGCCTTTGAATAGGCGTATTCCATTTCGGTACTTAATGGACCCCATTTGCTTAAGAGGTTCTTTAATACGGTTTTAAGCGCCATCGCGTCGAAATTATCAGCCCATACACCTTTTGGTGTTGCGCCACCACTCATCTTTGAGAACTTGCGGCGGTGTTCGTCAATTTGTTCACGCGTCCAGTAAATCGTCTTTGTAAAGCCGTTTAATAACTCAAAGTAACCAACATAACCAACTGGCTTATCATCTTTCTTGCGGTCTTTGAAGTGTGGTTCATAATCAATGGTTTCAGTTAATGGATTAAAGCCTTTAAATTCATCTTCATAAACTGGTACAGCATTTAAATGCTTGTATTGTCCTGAACGTTGTGCTAATTGGATTAAGCCCTTATAACCAATTTGTGCTTGTGCGGTACGATTGTACGGAACAATGTACATGTATCCCAAGTTGGGATTGATTGGTAAATTCAAAACTGCTGCGATTTTAGCAGCGTTGAAAACACTCACTGGATCAACTTTCTTAAGTGCATAGTTATCGTTTACTAATGTGAGTACTGATGAAATAAACTGTGGCGCGCGTTTACCCAAAATTTGTTCAAAATTCTGTTTCATTGTTGGTGTATTAGCCAACTGTTTTAAACTCAAGCTATTTACATTTACGATTTCTGTCATGATTAATTCCTCTTTCTGTCTTAGTCTTTTGGTAACTTTAAAAAATTAGATTCAAATTTAAGCTTGTTATAAGCATATTGAAGGCTTGCGTATGCTTGGTCATATGTTAAGTCTTCTTTTTTTAATGTCTTAACTACTTCGTTTCCTGCTTGTTCTGCTTTTTTATCAAACAAATCTTTAACAGGATTTTCACGTTTGAATCTTTCTAGATATTTTGATTTCTTAAAATTTTTGTCGTTCATTTCTAACATTCCTCTCTATTCAATTCTTGAATTACCTTTGATACTTACTATTACTTGCTTGTGCTTTTGATTGATTAATTTGTTAAGCAAGTATTTACGATTGTGGTTATTTACAAAGTTCTTTGGCATCGTACGCAATGCCTTAAATGCAACTTGATAGTTATTCATGATTACCAAGTCCTAAGAACTTTGCTAACTTACCTTTGCCCTTTAAATATCCGAAGAAGAAACCTAAAGCAGCAAAGCCTAACAATGTTAATGCGTCCATCATTGTTCCTCCTTTTCTAATCTTTCAATATCCTTGATGTACTGCTTAATGAGCTTGTGATTATCAGCGCCATTGAAATGGTGGTTGCTTAACGCTCGTTCTAATCGCTTGTATAAACTTCTAAGCTGTTCGTTCATGCTTTATCTCCTATCTATTTCTCTTGCTGTAGCTCGTGCCGCACTTAGGATTGCCATTTGATGTTTGGCATATAATTGCATAATTGGTTGTGCAATCAAACAATAACTTTTGCCTTTCTTATCAACATATGGTGCAAATCTTTTTGACCAATATTGATCATGTAGCAACATTGCTTCTGCAACTTGACGACTAACATTGATACGATTTTTAAACTCAGTCATATTCCAAGTAACACCAGTTAATTCACTAAAGTTATTTTGTTCGGCTCTAGCTTTTAATTGTTGGTATTCGTCCCAATCCATAATCACCACTTTGTGATCATCAATTACGTGTGATGTGATCATTGCTTGATACTCCTTTGCTATAATTTAGTTATCTCCTTATGGAAGGAGGTGAAATACATGGACATTGAATCATTTGGTAAAAAAGTAATTGAACAAAACGGTGTAACAATTACCTGCCCTAATTGCCACCAAAAATTCACTACTCACCAAACTAATCAAGCAACTTGTCCTTATTGTGGTAAAACATTTAAAATGAATTACCACATTACAGCTCATTAATTTTCACATATGAAGCTAAATCATTAATTAGTGACTTAGCTTCTTTTAATGTTGCAACTAACTTATCCGCTTTCTTTTGTTCAACTTCTAAGTCAATGTTCACTGTGCCGTTGATATGTTTAGGCTGTAATTCGTTCATGATTAGTAACTCCTTTCTATTTATGCTTTCTTGCTGCTTCAATCCGCTTTTTAAGTTCATCAGCAATCGCTTCAACGCCTGCTTTAGAATAGAGAAACTGATTTACTTCAACATCGCTGTAACGTGATTTTGATAAAATCCAGTGTCCATATTCATTACTTGCTTCATCAAATGGCTTAAGTTCTAATTGGTTAGCAATCTTACCGACTTCTTGTGCGCTGATACCTAATTGGTTACCAATCCAAGTTGCTGAATATGCTGGTTGTTGAGGCGTTGGGTCAACAAACGTTTCACCAGTCATGCGTTCCGCAATCGTCTTAAGTAATTTGTTCTTGAATGCTGGTGATTTAGTTTCCATTGCTACCTTGTACATCAATTCTGCTTGTCGTGTCTTAGTATTTTCTTCCATAATGGCAAGACGCTTATTTCTAAGGATTGCTTTATTATCACTTTCAATCGCAACTCGCATATTGAAGTAGTTATCTACCAAGTCTTCATAAATGTCCCATGCTTTATCGTCTTCAAGTAACTTGACTAACTTGAGATAGCCTCGTTCGGAAAGTAAGTAGATATATTTCAATCTGTTTAAAGCATTTTGAGTAAAGCCCATTTTTTCGATATCCTTCTGAGGGATAACGGATTTAATATTGATAACATCAATACCTTCTCTAAAATGATTTTTGTTTGAATTAATTCGTTCATTAATCTTTCCAACGGGTTGATTATGGATTTTAGCAATGTCTTTTGCTAACATGCACTTCTTACCTTCACCGAAGCCGCCTTCAATGCCAGTAAATTCAATCTTGCCTACTTTTTCTTTTCCTAATACTTTTAATTCGTTCATTTCTGAAATTCCTTCCTATTTGATATTCAAAATACTTAAAACAGCTTGCCGAATCCGTGTGTCTTTTGGATTAGGACTGCCACCAATTGCTCGACTTAATTCAGATCTGGAGACTGTGCCGCCAATCTTTTTAGTTGGCATGTATTGAATCAAGTCTTTTTGCTTCCAGCCACGCTTTGCTAATTCGATCTTGATTTGTTGCTTAATTTCCATAGCATGTGCTTTTAATTCGTCCATGTACTCGCCTCATTTCTTTTTAATTTGTTGTAAACTTGTTGACTATTTTTACAGTTAAGCTGTAAAATATAAGTATAAAAAATAGCATTATAAAAACGATTAAGCGCCAACTTATCGCGGTTTTAATATGCTCTTTTTATAACTAACTTGTTTACGTTTATTATAATAACAGTTTAACTGTAAAAAGTAAACTATTTTAACTGTAAAAACTGTAATTTTTTTATAAATGAAAGGAAAAAGTTAATATGACAACCTTTGATAATATAAAAAAATACGCTAAAGCACGTGGAATGAATCTTCAAGAAGTAGCTAAACAAAGTGGACTTAGTGCAAATATGATTTATCAATATAAAAAGATGAATCCTAAAATAGACACTTTAAATAAAATAGCATCCACATTGCATGTGTCTGTGAATGATTTACTAGGTAAAGAAGATAAAAAAACTGCAGATGAGAAAGACTTACAAGAATTTTTAAAAGATAACATGGAACACGGTATGACTTATGCTGATCATGAATTAACTGATGAAGAAAAAGAACGGTTAAAAATTGCCATGACACAGATTTTCTGGAAGTATCATGACAAATACTAGGGGTAAATAAAATGGAAGATTTGTCAAAAAGACTAGTAGATAAGAGTATTGAGGCTTTTACATTAGCACTTGAAATTTATAATAAGCCAACAATAAAATATCGTGTTGAAGGTTTTAGTTTCTTTATTTGTAATGCTTGGGAACTAATGCTTAAAGCTTACTTAGTAAAGCGTGATGGAGAACAAAGCATTTATTATGAAGATAACCCTAATAGAACTATTTCAATTAGTGTTACTCTTGGAAAAATTTTTACGAATAAAAATGATCCTATTAGAGATAATTTAGAAAAAATTATTGATCTTAGAAATACAAGTACTCATTTTATTACTGAAGAGTATGAATTAATATATGTTCCCCTTTTTCAAGCCTGTGTAAATAACTATATAGAAAAAATGCAAGAATATCACGATAAGGATATTACAAAATATATATCGACTAATTTTATATCGCTTAATACAAGAATTGAAAGCCTTTCTGATGAGGAAATTAGAACTAAGTATTCTAAAATAACTGCTGAAAAATTAATTAAAAGTAAAAATCAAATCACGAAAGAAATTAATTTATCTAGTAATAAATTTGCAATTCCAATAAAAACAAATTTATACATTACAAAGAACGAAAATCAAGCAGATATTAAAGTAGCTGTAAATTCCAGTTCAGATACTAACATTGCTATAGTAAAGCAAATGCAAGATATAAGTAATATATATCCGTACACAACAAAAGATGTAATAAAAAAGGTTAATGAAAAACTAAAAAGAAAAAATATTTTAATTGAAAAAATTAATAAAGGTAAAAAGGTTAAAGGAACATTTAATACATTTGATTTTCAACTTTTTATAAAATTTTATGGAATAAAAGAAAACAACAAATATTCATATCACATTAAAGTTGGTAATCGTTTTGTATATAATATGAAAACTATTGATTTAATCGTTGAAAAAATTATTGAAAATCCAAAAGCAATAATTCAAGATTTGAAAAATAAGACAAAAAAATAAGATAACCCCAGGAGCATAGGAATTCTCGGCCATTGTCTTACTCCCATTCGGGAACCTAGCTTTAATCCTTCACAAGTTATCTTATGTTGTAAGTTTATAATATTAATACTTAAAAATCAATTAATATTTTTTAGAAGGTGTTACCTTGGAAGCTTTGGAGAAGTTGGAATATATTGCTCACACATTCAATCCGTTTGCAATATGTGACAAATTGGGAATTGATATTGAATATATCAATGTACATAACCCACTGGGTGACACAATATATTTACATAACCACCCTGTCATTATGTTATCTAATGATATTAAAGAGTCTAATCAACGTTATTTCATTTGTGCACATGAATTAAGTCATGTTGTTTTACACAATGGTATTCAGGGTTACTACACTATTAATCATAAAACTAAAGGATCTATGGAATATGAAGCAGATAAATTAGCATTTATGCTATGTACTAATTTATTTATAGAAGATAACGGCTATGTACCCCAATCTTTTAGCGATTTGCAACATGCTTATGGCGTACCTACTGAATTAGAGAATGCATTATTTTAAAGAAAGAAGGTGGTAACAATGCTTTGAGCAAAATATTCAAATAATTAACAATTTAAAATAATACATACTTAGGAGGGCAAAATATGTCTAAGAAAATAATAACTGGTGACGATGGTAAAAAATATACCGTCAAGGAAAAGAAACCATTTTATAAAAAATGGTGGTTTTGGATTTTTATTGTAATTATTGCAATAATTATTTTTGCAGGAATTAGTTCAGGAAGTTCTGACGATAGTGCAAGTAGTTCAAGTTCTGTTTCTAGCCATTCTATATCAAATAATAATGAATCTAACTCATCAAACACTGTTGAACAATCATCTAGCATAACTGATACTAGTTCTTCAAATAATAAAGATGATAATTCTTCAGCAAAAGCAGTTACATTAGGAGCTGGTACTTATACAGTAGGTGAACAAATTCAACCTGGACGTTATATTATTAAAGCTGTTTCTGGTAGTGGAAATGTTACATCAGAAGGCGGCTCCAATGATATTAATATTATTTTAGGTCAACAACCAGATAATTCTGACGGACAAGTTTCATCATATACTGCAACTTTAACAAAAGGCATGTCTATTAAGTTAGATGGAATTAATCAAACCAGTTTTACACCAGTCGTTGGTCGTAAATACTTAACCCAATTATCAGCTGGGCAATGGGTTGTTGGAAAGGATATTAAACCAGGTCGTTATAAGATTACAGCTGTGTCAGGCAGTGGTAACTTAACATCTGATGACGGTGATATTAATGAAATTTTAGGAACAACTGCAGATCAAGACACAGGTCAAGTAACTAATGTTACTGAAAACTTGCATAAAGGCGAAGTTATCACATCAGACATTCAAGAAATCAATTTGTCTGCCGAATAATAAAAAATAATAGTTAAATAAAAGCCTTGTTCTTAATTGTAAAGCAAGGCTTTTTATTTAAAAATATTCTAGAAATAATCACGACCGATAGCCGTATTTTAGTCAAAACTATTTAAGCATTATGAGTAGAATGCTACGATAAATATTAAGAAGTGATTTTGTGAATTTAGATAATTTAACAGATGAGGAAGTAAAAAATTTAATATTAATAACCAAACAATCTATTGACAAAACAATAAAATGTATTAACGAACAAACTCCATTTATTGGACGTGTAAAAAGAGACATAAAAGTTGTTGATTATGAAAATATGATAAATTATACATTACATGTATACAGAGGTAATTTAGAAAATAAATATAGTATGCATATTAGATTTAATAATAATTATTATCATCTTCTTCGTTTATGTATTAATGGCAGCTTTCATAATAATTCTGATGGTACAAACGTTGGAAGAAATCATTTACATGTATATAAAATTAAAAATGGACAATATGAAGGATATGCATATGATATTACTAAATACAACATTCAAAATTTTTCAAAGGACGATAATTTATTGACCTCTTTTGATAAATTTGTATCCTTATTAAATATAAAAGAATAATTTGGAGGAAAACAAAATGAATATCGATGCAAATAACCTAAAAAAGCAGTATGTAAA
The DNA here is from genome assembly GCA_963926925.1 of uncultured Lactobacillaceae bacterium. Classification (GTDB taxonomy): domain Bacteria; phylum Bacillota; class Bacilli; order Lactobacillales; family Lactobacillaceae; genus Paralactobacillus_A. Next base: position 6,607 of record CAWUZD010000011.1, on the reverse strand, counting down.
TTGGATCAATAAAAGTTTTTCTTATAAACAATTAGATGATATTATTCGCATCGATACTCCTTTTTTAGATAATTTTTCAGATGAAATTGTAATATATGCTATTCCCAAGCCAAATGATTTTATAAAGCTAACTGATGATGGATGGACCATAGATAATCTTGAATCTCAAGGAATATTTATACATCATTCAAAAAAAAGAGAAAAATTATTAAATATGCAATTAAAAACATATGGTATCAATTTAACTAATAATGATGAATTAACTATAAATGCTGATGTTAAGGATTTTCCCATTGCGAAACATCGATTGCTTCAGGCTATTTTATTTGTTAATGATATGTTTATGCTATCCAATAACAATACAAGAAATTTCTTTATTGAAGATATGGATAAATATTTTTTAGATAACAATATAAGAGTGTTGAAAGACGCATCTTTTATTGGAGAAAGCGGTTTAAATCATAAATTTGATTATAGCATTCCCGGTCTTGGGGAAAAGATACCAGATAAATTAATTAAAGTTTTAGCTGGTGGAAATAATGATATGTTCGCTAAAGCAATTGTTACAGATGTTGAACAAACAAAAAATGTATTAAAAAATAAAAATACTCAATTTTTTACTTTTATAAATGATTATAAAAACGATAAAAAAATAGAAATTCATAACGATATATTAAATTTATTTAATAATTCTGATATTTATCCCATTTTATATTCTGAAAGAGAAATTGCTGTTGAAAAATTTAAATAATTACTAATATATAACATTACTAGTTTTCAAAATTTAGTGTAGAAGGTGTTACCTTGGAAACTTTGGAGAAGTTAAATTATTAATTGCAGCATGTATTCCCTACTAAATTAGATAATACGTTCGTCCAAACACTGAAGACGTTAAAAGCTGAACATAAGGAGTAAAAAAACATGAAAAAAGAAAATATTAAGAAACATTTGAAACGAGCAATCGCAATTGCAGCAATTGTTTGGATAATGAGCAAAAGTACAGGCGCTCCATTAAACGAAAAGCCACGTAAAGATACTATTCATCATGAAAGTAAAAGGAGTAACTAAATATGAAACAATGGAAAGAATTAGCTCTCGTATCAGCTGGAGCATTATTAACAATTGGATTAGCAGCTTGTGGTAATCATAGTGATAATGATAAAAGTTCATCAAAAACAAGTACGTCAAAGGTTGCTAAAAGCAACAGTAAAAAATCAAGTTCGAGTAGTGTAACGTTATCTAGTTCATCATTAAGTAGTTCTAGTTCAAGTAATACAGTTTCATCCAGTGCTAGTAATTCTTCAACACAACCTACAATAACAAATTCAGCTGTTGCAGGATTTTCAGATACTAATAACAATTCAAAAACAAACAATGCTTATCAAAACCAAACAACAAATATTAATAATCAAAATAACAATGTTATTAACACTCCACAGCAAGCTATTCAAGCAGCAATTAATAAATATGGAACAGACAATGGTAAGTGGCGTTGGTCTTGTTTAGTTAATGGAAGTTTTAATAATCCACAATGCAAGTGGCTAAATGGTAATCCTGTAAGTAATAATAATCCTGATGGCTATTTTGTAGTAAGAAATTATCTTAAAAATGATCCAAATTCAGGAGATGGCGGTATGATTAATACTTATCGTGTATATCCTAATGGTAATATTGTTCAAGCAGGTTTCTAATTCATAAGTAAGCGCCCTAGCGGCGCTATTTTTGTAAGGAGAATAATAATGGCACAAATTAGAAAGAATAAGCATTCATGGTCTTATCGCATTCATAAAGTTGTTAATGGCAAAGACGTTTACCAATATAAAAGCGGTTTTAATACAAAATTAGCTGCTAAAAATGCAGCAATTGAGGCTGAAAATAAGATTTTAAAAGGTAAAGTAGTTAACAGTAGGATTTCATTTCGTGATTATTATATGCGCTGGTTTAAAGACGTTAAAGCAGGACAATATACACATAATACTGAATTAAGATACTTGCATACTAATCAACTAATTAATGAGTATTTTGGTTCATCTTTATTAAAGAATATTACTAGAAGAGATTATCAAGCTTTTTTAAATAATTACGCTAAAAATCACTCTAAAGAATCTGTTCAAAAAGTTAATTCTTATGTTCGTGAAATGGTTGATAGTGCAATTGATGAAGGTATCATTTACAAGGATTTTACGAAAAGAGTACGCAATAACGGTGCTAATGGTAAAAAAGCAAGCGATAAATATTTAAACGTTGATGATTTCAATAAATTAATTAAGCAAGCACTTAATAACCTTTCAATTAACAGTATTACTACTTATATGATTTTATTTGGTGCGTTAACTGGTGCTCGTTATGCTGAAGTATGTGGTATGACATGGAATAACATTGATTTTAAAAATAAAACTATTCACATTGCCCGTGCATATGATTATATTAACCATACTGGTTTTAAACCGTTAAAAAATACTAGTAGTGATCGTGTCATTGCCATTGATGATAACTTAATAGCCATTTTAAAACAATTAAAAAATGAACAAGCTAAATATTATATAAAAAAAGGCTATCGTGATAACGATAATTTATTATTTAGGTCAATTAACAATAAATTTACTATTCCAACTAATAATGCTGCTAATAAGACTTTAAGACAATTGCAAAAAGATGCTGGTATTAATCAACAAAATTGGATTACATTCCACGGTTTGCGGCATACACATGCTAGTTATTTAATTAGTAATAACATCCCTATTAATTATGTATCAAAGCGCTTAGGTCATAGTGATATTACTACCACCCTAAAAACTTATACACATTTATTAAATGAAATGGAACAAATGAATAATGAACGGACTGAAAAATTATTAATTAATCTCTATAAATAAAATTGCACGGAAATTGCACGGACTTTCGTTAATATCCGTTAATATAATTTGCAATTGATAAAATAAAAAATCTTCATAAACATTGATTTAACAACATTTATGAAGATTTGTAAAAATTTCCCATTAACACCCGTTAACATTACAAATGCCACTGGCAGGATTCGAACCTGTACATGATTACTCATACAGCGACCTGAACACTGCGCGTCTGCCAATTTCGCCACAGTGGCACAGCTATGCAAGCTTTATTTTAACGTTAATTAATTTATTTGCCAATACTAAATGCCAAATAACATTAAAATACAAAACATTATAATTGACCATGGCACTAACCACATTTTTATCACCTTATCTTAGGTATAATCTGCAAGTTTAAAGATTATTTAAAGATAAGGTTGCAAAACGGTTAAAATTTAAAATCTGAATCTGGCAAGATATTAATCAAATCATCAAGATCAGTATCTGTCAAATTAAGTTTGGCCAAAATATCAGCAATTTCTTTATCATCAACGGCCGCATGTCTTAACTCGTTAATTTTGGCAATTAAATGTTGACGTTTATTAAGTTTAACTAGCAAATCAGCCTTCCGCATATTATCAATTTTTCTATTGGTGTAATTTTACTATGAACTACATCGGCACTAAAGTACCGAGTTTCTGGGAACATCAACCTTGCTGCTAAGTAATGTTAACCTAGCGGTTAACTATTCTCGGTAGTATTGGGTCAACTATCTTACCAAGGCATGTTCCGTGCCTTTTTATTTTACGCTAAACCTCTATTTAAAATATTAATTGCGGCATTAACATCACGGTCTAATTTTGCCCCACAATGCGGACACGTCCAGTGTCTGATTGCTAACCATTCATTAGTCGTTAGTTGATCAAATTGGATATTCTTCAAACTACACTGTGAACAAATCCGACTAGTATTACGTGGACTAACAATAATTAGATCTTTACCGTACCATGCACACTTATATGTTAGTTGTCGTCGCAATTCATACCAACTTTGACTAGCAATTTTGTGCGCTAAATGATGGTTTTTCAGCATATTACCGACTTTTAAATCTTCAATCACAATGTTATCAAAGTGCTTAACTAAGTAAGTGGTAATTTTATGAAGATAATCATTCCGCTTGTTAGCTATTTTGGCATGTAATTTGGCAACAGCTTGCCGTTGTCTTTGGTAATTAGGAAAGTCAGTTAGTTCACGGACATTGTCCTTGTGATACTGTTGGTCATACTGAATTAAACGCTTCGCACGTTGATAACGACGAGACAACTGCCGTTGTGCTAAGCGTAACTTTGCTTCTAGATCTTTAGTATCAAGTGATGGCACATGCGTGCCATCAGATAAAGTTGCTAGTTCACTGGCATTTAAGTCAATTCCAACTTGCCGGTTAGTTTTACTGAATGTTTGGTTTTCACATTCATAATTCACCGCCAAGTAGTACTTACCCGTTGGTGCTAATGATACGGTATAGCGTTTAATAAGATGCCCACTAATACAGCTAGTATCACTACACTTGACGTAACCGAGTTTTGGCACTTTCAGATAGTGTTTACTGATAACTTGAAGCGTTGATTTACCAGTATAACTTTGTTTACTAGCCTTACGGCTATGAAAACGTGGCTTGCCACTAATTTTCTTAAAGAAACGTTGAAATGCTTTAACCAAGTTATCATTAGTAACTTGTAAACTAGAACTATCACTACCCTTTAAAAAAGGATATTCAACTTTAAGTTGCTTTAAAAGGTAATTAAGTTCATAAGTCGTTGGAAAATAAGCGTGATGATTATTTTGATAACGTTCATTTAACATGTTTAACATTTGATTCCACACAAAACGATCATTACCAAACATACAATTTAAATCATCACACTGTTGCTTAGTTGGATAGATCCGTAACTTATTACCTTTTAGCATGATTGAATACTCCTTTCTTAATCACGATACATATTAATAGTATATATGATTAATTTTATTAATGAACATGTTAATTACCAAAAGACTTAATGCAGCAAGCATTACCAACCAAAAAGTAAAAACAGGCGCTTGATGAGGTCATTCATCACGGGAATGAATTCCCGTGTTTTCTGACCAAGCCCCCTTTATAAATATTACGCTTTTGTTGTTTTAAAAAGTTCTTATAATTAATCGTGTCTTTCATAACATCATCACTTAAAAACTTAACGGCAACGAGCATACTATCCCTTTTCCTTCATAATGTTATCCATAATTTAAAACTAATGGCAGCGATAGTCAACAAAAGCAACAATCGCAATCACAATTAGTAATAACGTAAAGATAATTGCGTTATGAAAACCTAGTACAAATGAATGTGGCCAATCTGCCAAAATAATTAATACTGTATTAGCGATGGCACCGGCTGTTTGCCGTAAGGTTGTATTTAAAGCAACACCTTCACTATTTTGAGCAGTTGTTAAATTATGATAAGCACTTGATAAAGCTGGTGAATAAATGCATGCGTAACCAATCATCATAATGGTAAAGATAATTGCTAACCAGTAACCCGCACTATTGCCGCCAATGAATAGCATTGTGCTTGTACTAAGCAACATCACAATTAAGCCAATTAAGATAATGTTATTACCATGTTTATCGTAATATTTACCCACAATTGGCGCTCCAAACGCATTAATCGCTGAACCAGGTAAAACCAATAAGCCAGCGATAAAAGTATCAATATGCAGACCTTTTTCCGCGAAAACTAGAATTAATTGTTGAGCTCCCATCCGCAACATAAATGTTAACAAGCCAATCAAAGTAAAGATGCGAAAACTACGATCACGTAAAATATTAATTTGTAATAACGGTTGCTGGGCATGTAGTTGCTGATAAACAAAACCACCAATTAAAACTAACCCGCCTAAAATCATTAATAATGATGGTACCACCCAGGTTGCCAATAACGTTACTCCGGTTAAGAATAAACCTAATCCACTCAATGATAATAAAACATCACCAAAGCATAACCGGATATTTTCACGTTGTGAATAGTTAGGAAACAACCACCATGAAATTACTAAAATCAAAACCGCACATGGCAACATCAAATAAAATAAATAATGCCAACTTAAACCGTTAATAATTAAGCCACCAAGTACCGGTCCAAACGCCGTACCGAGGGAAATCATCATACTTGTTGTGCCAATGACTGTCCCACGATGTTTTGCCGGATAAATGGAAACCATCGTTGTCATTGAAAACGAGAATAACAAGCCATTACATACCGCTTGTAATAACCGAGCTGCTAGTAATACCGCAAAGTTATTCGCAAAACAACCCAATAATGTTCCCACTGTAAAAAACGATAACGCACTTATTACCAATTGTCGGTTAGAAAAGCGTTTGTAAATGCCGGCTGTTAATGGTGTAATTACGCCAATAATAAGAATATAGCCACTCACTAACCACTGTGTAATATTCAAATTAACATGCATATCATTGCTAATTAATGGTAATGCTGTCATCATCATCGTTTGGTTTAACAAACATAAAAACGTCATTAATAACGTTAACGTCGTCACAATTATGCGTTGTTTCCGACTCATTGTAATCATTCAAATCATCCCCACCAATGTCTATTTAGACATTTTGGTAATTTCATATTCATTTTTATTGTAATTGACTTTTCACAAATAATATCTGTAAACACTTATGAACAAAAAAGAGCATGTTGCAATGCAACATACCCTTTTCATTATTAT
>CAWUZD010000010.1:0-22526 GCA_963926925.1 uncultured Lactobacillaceae bacterium | reverse complement strand
CAATTACGTTGGTAATGGTAATAGCGTGGCATTACCAAGCAAGACAACTAGTCAAATGCAAGCTAGTGCCTTAGCTAATAGTGGCGTTAATATTAACAACCATGCTAACAACACTGCTAGTGCTGTTAATAATGGTACAACCAACAAGGCTGTTAATACTAACAACGATACTGTTAATAACACACCTGTTGCTAACCACACCAACAGTGCTAACGGTAACCATGTAACTACTGGTACTAGTCATGCAACCAGTGCTGTTAATAATAACCATGTTAATAGCGCGGCAAGCACAACCAGTGCTGCAGCATCAACGGCTAACCACTCACAAGCAGCCGCAAGTAACGCTGCCAGTCAAGCAACTAGTGTCACTAGCAATGCTAACAAACCAGTAAGTACAGCAAGTGCAACGACAGGCACTAACAAGCCAGCATCAACTGTTAATAACAACAGTCAAGCAACTAGTGCGGCATCAACGGCTAGTTAATCACAAGCAACAAGTAATGCCAATAAACCAGCATCAACTGCTAGTCAAGCATCACAAACTGCTTCTGTAGCACCATCTGCTGCACCTAGCCAAGCAACTAGTGCTGCTAGTCAAAGTAGTCAAGCATCACAAAGCACCACTAATTACGCCGATGGCGTTGTTTATCCCAATGGTCAAATTAATTACCAAGCAGCAATAAACCAAAAAGGACCATGGAATAACATGACTGGTGACCAAGCCTTTCAAACATGGGAACAAGACCACATGTCTAATGGCAGTGTTCCATATACAGCCGCTACCGGCTATGCCGATGGTTCAAAGAGTCAAATTCCAATGTATGGTAATGGCAAAGGCTCAATCACATCACCAGACATCAATAATAAAAACAGTGTTAATAACCCAATGGGCAACCAATATCGGCCAATCTTTAACCAACAACAATGTGACCAAATTAATCAACAAATCCAAAAGGATACACCAGCATCAACATTTGGTGACGGTATCCAATGGGTAAGCAGTAATTATAATGGCACAGTAACCGGCAAAATTGATAATAATATTGATACGCCAGTAGCAACACCATATCAAAACACGATTGACCATGCTGCACAAATTGATAGTAACGTCCTTAAACAAGGATATCAAAGTGGTAGTTCAACAGCACCAGCTGGTAGTAAATACGTAAGTAGCACAGTTACCCAAGGTTACAATGCGTTAAACGGTAGTAATGCACAAAGCAATGTTGATGGTTACAATACTAACGTTGTTCACTTAACGTTCTACAAATAATCACTGCGCACAACTGAATAATAGTAGTACATTATGTACTACTATTTTTTTACCAACAATGTACAGAAAGGAAGCAAACAATTAATGATTACCCGTTATTTTGCATACGATACGCATGCTGTTGATGAAATTAACCAACTGCAACAAATTATTGACGCGGTGCGCCAACAATTGATCCTAACAGCCTAAATGTTGTCATTTAGGTTGTTAGGATCTAGTACCGTTGTCAGTTTCGTTGAACGTTGCGGCATATTGTTTGCCAACTTGTAAGTTTGATAATGTTGCACTATCAGTAATTGCTGCATTAGTTTCTGGATTAATCGTTTGGTCATTAGTTTGACCAGTTACTGTATCTAACGTTTGAATCGTTGGACTAGGAACACCCGCTTTAATAGAACTGCTGGAACTACTAATACTTGAAGATTTAACAGAACTACTGCTTACCTTAACAGTGCTACTTGCTTTAATTGAGCTGCTTTTAACAGAACTACTTTTAATAGAAGAACTGCTCTTAACAGATGATGGCGTTGCTTCTGGTCCTAAAGGACTAAAGTAACGTTTTGCTTCAACGTATGCACCGTTAATTGGTTTATAAACCAAGGCGTTCTGTTTGCCACCTTCTTGTTGATAGTACAAGGTAGCTTCCATTGGTTGGTTAGCCGTACCGTGGAAGTTAATGTAGTTTTTGTCAGTCAGAGCAACGTTATCAGGTACAGTGATGTCAATTTCCTTATTAGGTTGCACTTTGGACCATTGACCTAATTTTTGACCGTTTTGTGTAACCGTTAGTACCACTAACGCTGACTTTAATGGTTCGTCCGAACATGTCTAAGTAATTAATTTGTCTGTAATGTCATTAATTGATTATTAATAATTAGATTTTTCCTTGTAAGGGTAATAGGGTTGCAGTGTCCAAAAATCGTGAGATTTAGGGACACTGCAGTTGAGGGTGTTTTTTTATAATAATTATTAAATATATATATAAAATTTAATAATTAAAGTTGGAATTAGGCATGAAAGTTTTAATGACAGAATGCTTAATAGAAGAACAAGCTATTAAGTGTTTAACAAATCAAATTTTGAAAAGTATTAAGTTGATTAATGCTTATTCACGATTAATGTTTACGATTTATCCTAATGATTTTAACAATTCGTTAAAATTTGCGGAAACGAGTTTAACATTAAAACAATTTCAAGATGCCCAACAAGGTTATCTTAAGGTATTGGATCTTTATATTAATAATTATGATATTGCTAATAATGATACATGGCACCAGGCGGATGAATTTTTAGCAATGATTGGTAAAACCGAGATTGTTTTTCATAATCCGTTACATTTACAAGACGATGAGTTTTTATATCAGTACGGTAAATATTTAGCTAATCCACATTGCAAAGATATTTCACCGTTGATAATGAACCGAATTTTGAGTAAAGATTTTCAAACGGCGGAGTTAAGGATTGGGTTACAAGTAGTTAAAAAAGCTGCAGTTGATGTTAGTTTTTATCCGTCATTACATAAGTTTGTTGAGTTTACGTTGGATCAAGGATATTGGCATATTTAGTTGTTTGGGGAAGCGTTATTGATGTTAGTTGATGCATTATTGGATAATTATTGTCAATTTTATCGTTCGTTATTAACGAATGATGCGGTTAATCAATTTAATGATTTATTTATTGAACGATGGCAAAGTAAGACAATTACGAACGATCAAGTTGTTTTTAAGCCACTGACACTTAATCAGAAGTTACATTTATGTACAACACCTAAGGAAATTATTAAGGCAACAAGTGAATTTAATGATTTTGTTAATAAGGGATGTGCAGTTAGTAATATACAGATTATTTATGCATACTTGGATACTTTTGCTGGGTTAGAGAATGCTTCTAATTTGAGTAAGACGTTTTTGATTTTATTTAAAACGTCAGATAAGTATCAAGCATTAATTGTTAGTGGCGTGTTGTCACTATATTGTCATGCTAAGCAGTTAGTTGATGCAGCGTTATTACAACGTTTCGCCACTGATACTGAAAGTGCCGCTGACACTAATTTATTAATGCAACGATTAACTGATGAATTAATGAAGATTTGCCAGCAAAATACAGCAATTACAATTCCTTATCAGTATGACGGATATCGAATTATTAATAATCAGTATTTTGCTATTGTAAATTTAAGTGATATGTCAAAATGATAATTTATTAGGAGAGAATAAAAAGCAACATATTACTATATTTAGCATATACCGATTATATGAAACTAATTATAGTTCTGCTGTTAAAATTGATAATCATATTTATTTTGTCAATCATAAATATGATCATTGATTTTAAAATTATTTAAATGGAGGATTTATGACTATGAAATGTAAGAATTGTGGTAAAGAAGTTCCTGATAACTTTAAATATTGTCCTAATTGTGGAACACCGGTTAACGAAGAGGGAACAACTGATAAATTCAATGATGATACTACATTTAAAGCCGTTAAGTATCATTATGGTTTTAGTTATGTTAGAACATTAAAAATTTTGTATCTTGTTCTTGCAATTTTTGCAGGAATAATGACATGGATAGGATTTAATGCGCTTTATCAAAGCCAACATGGTTTTATGAGTTTCGTAATTGGCTTAATTGTTGGTGCTTTATTATATTGGTTTAGTTCATTTTCAATTAAGAAATTTGAAAATATTGCAATAACTACTAAGACAATTGTTGAAATTCGAAATGAATTGTTAAAAAACAAAAAATAATATTTTCTATGATAGAACAGTACATTTTTGTGCTGTTTTATTAATTTGGAGGAAGTTAAAATGAAGTATAAAAAAATGACAGTATTATCGCTTATATTATTAAGTACAGTTAGTTTAGCAGCATGTAGTAATAAAAATAAAAGTACATCTGTATCATCAAGTTCATCAAGTGTAATTAATAGTAGTAGTTCTTCTTATTTAAATGGTAGTGGTAATACTAGTAAGGAAATTAATAAAATATTTAAGCCTCTTACTAATGAAGGATATTCTGTTAATTCATATTTTGCAAGTGATGCTAGTGATGTTTATGCTAGAGTTAATATTACTACTGATAAAAATCTTACTGAGAACGATATTAAAAATATTATTGTTAAAACATGTAAATTATTAGCAAAGCATTCTAAGCACATTGCAGAAAATGTAGTAGAAATTAATGTTGATTCAAATGATTCTTCAAGTAATTATTTTAGTTCCTGTTATACTTTTAATACTAATAAATTGAATAAAGTTAATATTGATAACATTAATAATATTGCCGATGAAAGTTCTATATATGTTGAATCTGAAAGCTCAATAAGTTCAATAAGCAATAGTTCATCAACGTCAATTGAGTCTTCAAGTTCAAGCATTATAAAATCTACAAATACTTTTGCTAATGTAGAGCCAGAACCATTAAATTCAACTAATATTTCATCAAATTATTAATAATAACTGAGGTAATTATTATTAATTGTTTAATTGTACAATATATTGTACAATTAAACATAAGGAAGTGATTACTATGGAAGCTGTAACATATTCTAATTTTAGAAAAAATCTCAAACATTATTTTAAACAAGTAAATGATGATGCTACACCATTAATTGTAACTAATAAGGACAGTCAAGATAATGTAATTGTGATTTCTAAAGAGGATTATGATTCAATCATGGAATCTGTCCAAATTATGTCAAATAAATATTTATTTGACAAAATTCAAAAGGGTCGTAATGAAGCAAAGAAAGGTAAAATCAAGGTACATGATTTAAAGGATTTTTCAGATGAAGGTAGCATGGACTGATGATGCTTGGGATGATTATGTTAGTTGGTTGAGTAAGGATAAAAAAGTTCTTAAACGAATTAATAAACTTATTCAAGATATTAGAAGAGATCCGTTTACAGGGATTGGTAAGCCTGAACAATTGAGATTCGAATTAAGTGGTTTATGGTCACGACGGATTAATAGTGAACATCGGATTGTTTATGAAGTAAAAGATAATGAGATAATAATTTACTCTGTAAAAAGTCATTATGATGAATAAATAACAACAAGTTCTTTTGACCTTGTTGTTATTTTTTTATAAAATTAAGACAAAGTTCTAAAAAGTTCTAAAGCAAAATAAAAGCTCTAAAAAGTTCTAAAACAAGTTTAGTTAGAAGGTTAAGTATGCAGACTCGTAATCCTTTTAATCCAACGTTTGGTAATGTTCCCCCAATTTTTTTAGATAAACAAAATATTATCCGTGATTTGGTTGATGAAATTCAGCATGGTTATCCGCAACCGTTCTTTATTACTGGTGTGCGTGGCTCGGGTAAGACGAGTTTCTTAACACGAGTTTCGCAAATTCTAAAGCAAGATCCGCATTGCTATTGTGTTAATTTAATTAATGAAGAAGGTATTTTAACTAATTTAGCGCAAAAACTATACCGCCAACATGGTTCGAAACTTTCTAAAATATTTAATGTTTTTGAAAGTGTTAAGGTTGGGGCGATTACGTTATCACGAAACAAAGAAGTGTATAACGTTGAAGAAATGTTGTTGGAATTGTTGCAAAGTATCAAGAAACAGGGCAAATATGTTGTTATTACGATTGATGAAGTTAATGATTCCAAACCGATTCGTGCGTTTGCACAACAGTATAATGATTTAAAACGTGAGGACTTCCCGATTTTTGCCATAATGACGGGGTTACCTGATTTAGTGCTTGATTTGCAAAACAATGATCGTTTAACGTTTTTACTACGTTCACGTAAGATTGTTATGCAGCCCTTGAATAATCAGGATATGGAAAATGCTTATCAAGATGTTTTTGATGATAACTTTGCTGTCGCTCACAAGATGGCTAATTTAACTAAAGGGTATTCATATGCCTTTCAATTACTAGGTGATATTTACTTCCGTTATTTACAGCGTAATCAACTAACACCAAGTGTGGCTAATCTTGATAAGATTTTGGAACAATATCAGATTACTTTATTTAATAATGCTTATCAAAAAATATTTGCGGGCATTTCAGATGTTGACCGTAAGTATTTAGTAACAATTCTTGATTATCCGAAGTTAACAGATACTGCTAAGGTTATGCATAAGAGTGTTAGTTATATTTCACAATACCGGAAACGGATGCTTGATCGGAACATCATCAAGCCAAGCACATATGGTAAGGTGCAATATACATTACCGTTATTTGATCAATTCATCAAAGCTACCCAAGATCCTAATTCTGAATTCTTCTGGCAGGTATAGCACAATGAATGTGAAAAAAGACGTCTTATTTAATAACAAGGTAATTCTTAGTATCTTATTAGTTATCTTAGTTATTAATCTCATTTATGCAGTAATCAAGTTAATTAAGGATAAAAAAGCACAGCTTGCCAAGCAAATCATAATTAGTAATTTTATCAAACGTTCGCTGTGTGACATGTTAGAACTGCTTAGTTTTATTGCTTTTTAAAAGATAACAAAAACACCTAACTATCATTACAAAACTAATAGTTAGGTGTTTTATTTTTAGTAAATTACTTTGAAATTATGGCAATCTTTAATCTCTAGTAAGGGATGTTCAGCCAAGTATTTGGCGATAATAGTAAGCATATCGTCATGATTAGCACTAATAATTTTATCAGTATTAAACATCGTGTAATCACCACCGCCAACGCCGCGGTACTGGTTAAGAGCAATGGTTAGTTTTTCGTCAGGTTGCACGTCATGGTCATGATAGCGTAGTTTAACAATACGTTGGCCAATTGGTTGGCGGGCGTCAATTATGTAATCAATACCACTGTACATGTCATAGTTAAATGAAAAATCAAAGTCAGGGTTAACTTGTAACTGGCCGTCATTGACTGTAAAGTAACTGGCACATTTTTCTAAGGCGGCGCGAAGCTCACTGCCGATAATTGTTTCTGCAACTAATGTATTAGCATAGATGTAATTCATCAGAATATCACGCATCGTCACACGGGTGTCAAAGCCATGGGCACGGTCATTAAATAATGATGTCGCGGCAATATCCGTGTGCATTGCGGCCATTTGAATCTGGTTAATTAAGGTAATATAAGCACATCCCTGTGTCCGTACTTGCCAGGCATCGGTGAAGGTTGCTGCGTGTGCTAGCGTTCCTACCGGTTGGTCAAGCCATTGTTCGGTTGCTTGTTGAGCATCTGTCATGGTATTAAGCACTGCCGTATCTGGTGTTGCGGTAGCTGTTGGAATTACAGTTGCTTGACTATCATTGACATAATATGTGCCATTATCATGTTGTTGAATATCGAGGACGATTTTACCAACATAAGCGCCACGACTACCAGGTTGGGTAACCGGCACGCCGCATAAGTGTCCAGCAATAACGAGGTGTTGGTGACCAGTTACGAGCGCATCAATACCCTTAACTTCATGTAAGAGCGCATAACCTTCATTTTCCAAATCATTGCTGAGTGGTGAACCATCTTCAATGTCTTTTTCAAAACCACCATGATAACAAACAACGATAATATCGACCTGTTTGCGAAGAAAAGGAATTAAGCGTCGCAATGTGGGGATGATGGCTTGAAACTTAAGATTAGTAATATGTGCCGGATTTTCCCAGTGAGGGATGTAGGCTGTAGTAACGCCAATAAAAGCAACACTTAGTTGCCCAAAGTGCATGATTTTATAAGGTAAACTATCGGCAATGTAATGATTATGTTGATCAGTAATGTTAGCACATAAAATGGGATAGTTCGCATATTGTAGGGCTTGTTGTAAAAAGGTTTGACCATAATTAAATTCATGATTACCTAATAAGCCGAAATCATAATTAATGGGTTGGTAAGCCTGTAATAAACGGGGATTATGTTGCTTAGCAAGGTAAGTTGCTAGCGCTGAGCCTTGTAAAAAGTCGCCTAAGTCACATGTAATGACAGGACCAGTTGCTTGTTGCCGTTCTTGGGCAATGATGCTGGCCGCACGACTTAAGCTGTATGGTGCGTCATTTTGATTGGCTTGGGTAAAATCAGTTGGATAAATATAACCATGCACATCGCTGGTAGATAAAATTGTTAGTTTCATTTTTAACTCCTCAATCACATTTTATTAAATCGATTATATGACATAACTAACACAATATCTAGTATTGATTTTAAAAAAATAACACAATATAATGTGTTATGGGATGAGAAGGAGGAAGTAAAATGAAAAAATCACAACATCATCATCGTTTTTTAAAAGCCCTAGGCGTTAGTTTAGGTGTGCTCGGGCTTGCTTGTACTTTAGGCGCATGTGGTAAACAACAGCAAAGTGCCACATCATCTCACCAGAAGGTAACTATTTCTTTCTGGGAAGGTTTTGGTGGCGTATATGACCAGAGTATGCATAAGTTGGTTAATGAATTTAATAAGTCTCAAGATAAGTATAAAGTAGTCTGCACATCCCAGACAAGTTATACTAATCTTAATCAAAAAATCATGACTGCTGCTAAAGCCAATACATTACCGGTAATGGCGCAAGCAACGTATCCAACTGTGCCTGATTATGTTAAGAATAATTTAATTATTCCGTTAAATAGTTATATTAAGCGAGACTTGAGTAGTAAAGATCTTAATGATATTTACCCCGCTTTCTTAAAAGATACTAAGTATCAGGGTAATTATTATTCAGTGCCATTTTCGAAGTCATTAGATATTCTTTACTATAACCAAACCTTACTTGATAAGTATGGTTTACAGAAACCAACGTCATGGGAAGAATTGCAACAAGATGCGCAAATTTTGAAGCAAAAACATGCGAATGTGGCATTATTACAACTAGATAAATCGTTTGATCAGGATTATCAATCAATGACCAAGGAATTAGGAACAGATTTAGTTACTCCTAATACTTTCAAGGTTAATATTGATTCCAATAATTCCAAGACGGCAGCTAATTACTTTATGAATTTAATTAATGATCATGAAGCTGTGACGGCAACTACTACATATGGGGATGATGATTGGTTACGTGGCAGTGCGGTATTCTATGTTGATACATCAGCTGGCATTGTTCATTTACAACAAAATGCCCCATCATCATTTAAGTGGGGTGCGTTACCATTCCCAACTTATCATGGCAAACGGGCATCAGTTTTAGCTGGTAGTAACTTAGTAATTTTCAAACACGCTACTAAGCAACAACGTGAAGGTGCGTGGGCCTTTATGAAGTTCTTAATGAGTAAACCAGAAACAACCAAGTGGGCTGAAATGACGGGTTATGTGCCATTGCGTAAGTCAGCAGCACAAAGCAAGGCATACCAACAATACTTACAAGCTCATCCAATTTATCAAGCACCCGCCCAAACCTTGGCATCTGGGTTTGAACAAACCGCTTTTCCTGGTTATTCACAATTCCGGAATCAGGAATTAGAAACATTTAGTAACATGATTAATAAGCAACAAACTGTTGATCAGGCGCTTAACCAGTTACAACAAAAGACTGAACAAATTATTAAGAGTAATCAATAAAGTTCTAAAAACTTCTAAAAGAAAATAAAAGTTCTAAAAAGTTATAAAACAAATTAACTGATACTAAAAATACCTAGCAAATTCATTGCTAGGTATTTTTGATAATTAAATTAGTTTTGTTTTTGTAAGTGATTAATAACAAGGGTAATGATTAATCCAATGATTGTTAAGATTGTTAGTAATAGGAAGTCCCAGTGACTGCCTAACATGGTGGCATAACTAGTATTACTAATATGCATTTCATTTACCGAAATAATAGCTGATAAAATCACTGTTCCTAATGAACCAGCGTATTGTTGGAGCGTATTAAATAATGAATTAACATCAGCTTTAGCGGTTTTAGCAACTTGCTTACTAGCATCAGAAATAGTGTTACCAAAGCCGAAGTTGAAACCAAAACGTAAGCAAATATAAATAATAGTGGCTAAGCCAGCAGTTAGGCCTGCTGTCATCCCGAATAATAAGGCTGTGCCAATCATCATCGCGATGTTAGCAATTAAGAAAGGCAAGCGTGGACCGATTTTGTCATAAATTTGACCAGCAATTGGGGCGATTAGAGCACCAACAATTGAACCTGGTAAAACAATTAAACCAGCGGTCATAGCGTCAACGTGTAAGTAGTTTTGTACAAACACTGGAATAACAAATGATGCCCCGATGTTAATGAATTGCAAGATAACAAAGTTTAGCGCCCGTAAACTAACAATTGGTGATGTTAGAATGTGGAAATTTAATAATGAGCGTTTGCCATAACGAACATGTAAAATAGTCACTCCTAAGATGATGCTACTAATAATGAGGGCACTAATAAAGATCAGACTATTAAAGCCATGTTGGCCAGCTAAGTTGAATGTTTCAACAAAACCAGTAAAGACAAGTGCAAGTAAAATTAATCCCAGCCAGTCAAATTGGCGGTGTAAGTGCAAGGTTTTAATCCGAATCGTTGTTATTCCTAAAATGAAGAGCACTAACAAAACGGGTAAGATACAGCCAAAGATCCAGCGCCATGATAATAATGAGGTCATTAAACCGCCATAAGTTGGTCCCAAAGCTGGTGCAAAGGAAATAATCATACTGGCAAAGCCGTTATAAACACCAAGTTTGCTGGTAGGAACTGTTGCTAAAATGATATGAAACATTAACGGTGTAGCAATTCCGGTTGAAACAGCTTGTAATAACCGTCCGCAGAATAAAACGGTGAAGTTAGGAGTGAATAATCCTAATAAGGTGCCGACCGTAAAACAACTAATAGCAGTTATGAATAAGTAACGGGCGCGGAAGCGTTGTAATAAGTAAGCTGTAGTTGACATGACAATGGTTACCATTAGTAAATAACCGGATGTTAACCATTGCACGGTGCCAAGTGAAACATGTAAGACCTTAATTAAAGTAGGAAAGGTAACATTGAGGGATGTTTCTACCAGAATGCCAATGAATGATAACAAACCTGCTGATAAGATTGCTAGTTTTGTTTTTAAAGTGACTTTATTTTGTATAATATACTCCGATGTTATTAATTTTTGAAAAGACAATAATTTAATTATATTATGCGAATAATTAATAATAAAATACGATATATTGTTCATAATTACGAAATATCGTATAATCTTGACAAGAGGTGGAATTATGGAAGCTGCTGTTAAAAACTTATTAAAAGCACATCAATTAACATTACGCGATATTGCGCGGCAATCATCAATTAGTGAAACAACGTTAAGTTCGACTTTTTCCCGACCCGTTGATACGTGGTCAGTGCGAGTTTTAAAAGCCTTAGCCAAGGCGTTACATTTGCGAATTGATGAATTGGATGAAAAACTTTCGGCAAAACCCTTTGTATTTGATGTTGATGAAAAAAGACACACCATTCAAGGCGTAAAAATTCCTGAAAAATTATTCTTTGCGGTTTATTCATCAGTTAATTTTAATGTTATGGAAGGTTGGCAACCAACTGCCCAAGATATTAGAAATTTAGTAAAGCAAATACAGCAACCTGATGTAACTTTGGAAAAGGAAATTAATGATGTATGGACCAACAACTAATCCAACGTTTTGAATATAGTAATGGTACTTTAAAAAATAAACTTCATGAGTTTAATCAGACTAAGTTAGCCCAAATTGAATACCGGCGTGCAGCTTATGTTGGTGCGCGAATATTAAATGATTCACGGCTTGTAATTAATGATTTTACTGATTTACAACGGATTCATTATTTATTATTTTCATGGTTGTATGAATGGGCTGGACAAGTTCGTGATTATAATTTATCAAAAGGTGATACTACTTTTTTACCAGTTAATTTTTTTACAACATGGGATTGATGAGATTAATAAACAAATTTTGGTAATTAAGCAAATAAAAATACCAACTGTGCAGCAATATGCAATATTACTTGATCGTTTAAATTTTCTTCATCCGTTTTGTGAGGGTAATGGTCGTGCTACTAAAGTATTTATTACTAAATTAGCGTTAAATAAACAGCAAAAGTTATCCTATCAACGTAACAGTCGTTGTATGATTAAAGCGTTGCAAGATGCGAATATTATGGCAATTAGTAAACAATTAATATTAGAAAATATCAAGGAGTGAGTAATATGGAAGATATTATTGCTAAACAACATGCGTTTTTTAATAGTGGGCAGACATTAGATTATCATCTTTGTATGAATAATTTGGATAAGTTATACCATGTGATTAAGGATAATGAAACAATGATTGCCGATGCGATTTATCAGGATTTGCATAAATCAGCTTATGAAACGTTTGAAACCGAAGTTGGGACAGTTTTAGCCGAAATTAGTTATTTAAAGTGGCATTTGCGGCATTTAATGCGCCCACAATTAGTTGCTACGCCATTATCACAATTTAGTTCCCGTAGTTGGGTTTATCCACGACCATATGGGGTAGTGTTAAATATTAGTCCGTGGAATTATCCATTCCAATTAGCTTTGTCACCATTGGCTGGTAGTATTGCTAGTGGTAATTGTACGGTAATTAAGGTATCACGCTATGCACCACATATTGCACAAGTGATTGCGCAATTAATTAATGATAATTTTGATGCGCAATACATTCATTGCGTGCAAGGTGATCATCATGTCGTAGCCCAATTAATTGCCCAACGGCCGGATTACTTGTTCTTTACTGGTAGTCCAGCAACGGGTAAAAAATTATGGCGCAAGCGGCCCAGTTCTTAATTCCGGTAACTTTGGAATTAGGTGGCAAGTCACCATGTATTGTGGATGAAACCGCTAATTTGCGCATTGCCGCACGGCGGATTGTTTGGGGTAAGTTTATGAATGCTGGGCAAACTTGCATTGCACCTGATTATTTATTAGTTAAGCGGGATGTTAAGAAACAATTGATTAACGAAATTTATCGGGCAATTATTACGATGTATGGCACAACGCCATTAGCTTCACCTGATTATCCACATATTGTTAATGAACGACAATTTGCACGTTTACAAGATACATTACGGAAAACATATCAAAGTGGTGAAACGATTAAATCCGTGGGTCCATTATTTGATGAGAAACAATGTGCTATTGCTCCAACTTTAATTACTGATGCTACCTTTGCTTCACCAATGATGCAAACAGAAATTTTTGGACCAATTTTGCCAATTATTACGTACGATGATTTGGATACTGTTATCAAACAATTGCAAAACCGTGAACATCCATTAGCTTTATATATCTTTAGTAATAATAAGCAACATATTAAAGCTGTTACTCAACGAGTAGCGTTTGGTAGTGGGTGCGTTAATGACGTTGTTTCACAATTTGCTAATGATAGCTTGCCATTTGGCGGTGTCGGCAACAGTGGGATGGGTCATTATCATGGTAAGTATAGCTTTATGACAATGACGCATTATCAAGGTATTTTGAAAAAAGATAATTGGTTCGATTTACCATGGAAGTACTTAGATCATCAATGTTTAGGTATTTTGAAAATGTTCCTTAAATAGAGAAAAATAAAAAGATTGTCAATTTGACAACCTTTTTATTTTAATAACTAATAATATGGAAATAATAAATTCCTTGAAAAAAAACACAACAAAAACAAAATCAAAATACAAAAAATAAACAATCATAACATTAAATACGCAAAAGGGCTTAAAATACTGTTAATTAATTAATTAATTACAAAAAAGGAAAATAGAAATGTTTAAACAAACCGCAGAATTAATTAAAAAGCTTAGTAAACAACACATTGTACCTGGCGTTAGTTACGCTTTGATTAATAATCACCAAGTAATTAGCAATTATTTGGGAAGTGCACAACTCGTGCCAACCGAAATGCCATTACAAGCAGAGCAATTATATGATTTAGCTTTATTAACAAAAATCGTTGGTACAACAACTCTAGTGCTTAATCTAATGGAACATCAGCAATTAGATATTGATGAAAGTATTCAACAGTGGCTACCAGCATTTCAAGATAGCCGCATTACTATCAGGCATTTATTAACTCATACTTCAGGCGTTCGCGGTTATATTCCGCATCGTAATGAATTACCAGCTGATAAATTAAAAGAAGCATTATTAGCACTACCAGTTACTGATACTTTTGAAAATAAAGTTGTTTATACTGACGTTGGTTTATTATATGTTGGTTGGATTATTGAAAATATTTTGCATAAACCCATCCAGCAATTAATTACTGAACAGGTGTTATTGCCACTAGGCATGACACATACAACTTTTAAACCTGATAAAAGCTTAGCAGTACCAACAGAAATTGACGTTAAACGTGGGCTAATTCAAGGGGTAGTTCACGATCCTAAGAGTTATATTTTAAAAGAACATAGTGGCGCGGTTGGTATGTTTAGTACATTAAGCGATTTAGTACGTTTTAATCTTTGGTATCTTGGTCAATTAGCAATTGATCAAGCACCAGTCAAGCACCAGTATCACAAAACTTATTAACTAAAATATTTGTGGATTGGAGTCCTCATCACCTTGGTCATTCATTAGGTTGGGATATTTGCCGTAGCCCATATGATCATCATGTTGTTTTATATCATACTGGTTTTACTGGTACTTTTATGGCCGTTGACCGTCAAAATCAAACAGCCATGATTGTTCTTACTAATCGCGTTCATCCCACTGCAGATAACCAATTATTTTTAACCAAACGTGACGAAATTGTCGAAATGTTTTTGCATGAAAATAAGTAAATTTAATAATTATTTCTATTTATATAGATTAGTTAATTTAGCAAGCAATAACTTTATTTTTTGCACTGATTAATATTAAAATAAATTTGTAAATTTAAGGAGGAGTATTACTATGGCAACAATTCAATTTGATGATTATCGTTACCCAATGCTTGCTAAGTATTGTACTCAATTTGTAGCGCCCGATCGTCCTATTACTGGTCGTGACAAAGAAGTACAAAAGGTATTAGGTAACTTACTACGGCCTGAAGTTTCTAATATTATTCTTTTAGGGGAACCAGGTGTTGGTAAGACAGCGATTATTAAGGAATTATCACGTGTTGATAAGAACCGGACTTATGTCAATGTCGATTTAGTAGCGATGGCATCTAACGAAGGCAATACCGATGCTGCTTTATCAATGGCTAACCGCATGAAGAAAATGATGGAAGATGAAGTACCACGTTACCAAGAAAATAATGGTCACGAATTGGTATTATTCATGGATGAATTCCATTTAATCGCTAAGATTAGCCCAATGGCATTACAAGCTTTGAAACCATTATTAGCCGAATCAGGCGCACGGCATGTGCATATTATTGCCGCTACTACTAATGAAGAATATGATCAATACTTGCGGCATGATAAGGCTTTGTACGAACGGTTACAACAATTACACGTTCCTGAATTAGATACCGAAAATGTCATGAACATTTTACGTAACATGGCTAAAAAGTATGTTGATGATGCTAGTGATATTGATAAGAATTCTAATTATGATATTCACCTTGCTCAAAAACATATTGATGACAACATGTTACATGAAATCATTGATTTAACTAATCGGTATGAACCTGATGAAGTGCAACCACGGAAGAGTATCTTGATTTTGGATGCTTTAATTGGACGGGCACGGCAAAGTCACCAACCAATTGATTTGAAGATGTTACAACAAGTCATTATGGATACAGTTGGTGTTAATACTGCTTGGGAAGTTAACATTGCTGGTGTCCGTGATTACTTAAATAAACGCGTTTTGAACCAACAACAAGCAGTTGATATGATTGTGAACCGTTTATATGCATCAGTTACTGACTTAAACGACCATAATCGTCCGCAAGCTTCAATGCTATTTGTTGGTCCAACTGGAGTAGGCAAGACATCCCTTGCTAAGTCATTAGCTCATGTTTTGTTTAACGATGATAACCGGATTCTTCGGTTTGACATGGCTGAATATGCTAACTTAGACACAATTAATTTACTCCGTGATCGTTTAGTAATGGGGGTTAAACAATATCCTAACTCTATTGTTTTAGTAGAAGATATTAGCAAAGCTTGCTACGCTGCCATTCGGATTCTTACCCAAATTCTTGATGATGCGCGTTTGAGTGATTCCCATAGTCGTTGCCAAGTATCATTTAAGAATACTTACATTTTAATGACCGCTGATATGGAACAAAATACTAGTTTATGGTTAAATGGCCAAGCCCAAAATGCTGATAGTTACTCTAGCAACTATGATAAGTACATTAGAAGTCAATTAACTTCACAAACTAATACATTACACTTCCCACAAGAATTAATTAACCGGCTTGATACAATTGTGCCATTCAACTCATTAAGTGTTGATACCTTAAGTGCAATTGCTAATGAAAAATTAGCTGACTTACAACACATGACTAAGGTTGCTCATCATATTGATTTGCACATTGCTGACGAAGTAGTACCATTCTTAATTAAACAAATTTCAACCAACGGTAATACCGAAGATGATGGTTTGGCAATTAAACGGCAAATTGATAGTGAAATCATGACTAAGGTGGCTCGGATGGTCTTTGAACATCCCGATTATCATTTCTTAGAAGTTGTGGTGGCCGGTAATGATAACGATCAACGCATTATGGTTACCTCTGATAATGAGTAAAAATTTTAAAAGCGTTTTATTTGTAAAATGATTATTGAGGACACATAATAATCAACGTAAGGGGTGAGTAGGGAAATGAAAAAAGTAGAACATTTGTATAATTTATTTAAACCTTCACATTATAATATCTTCATTGATATTAATCGTGAAAAGAAAACCATTAATGGTAAAGTAACTGTTGATGGTGAAGCAGAACAACAACAAATCGCTGTTAACCAAAAGTATTTGGATATCACATCTGTTAAAGCAGATGGTAAAGACGTACCTTTCAAAGTTGATGATAAGGCAGAAGCTGTACAAATCAACTTGGATAAAACTGGCGATGTTACTTTAGAAATTGTTTACAATGCTAAATTAACAGACACCATGATGGGTATTTATCCTTCATACTATGAATATAATGGCGAAAAGAAGCAAATCATCGGTACACAATTTGAAAGTACTGCCGCTCGTCAAGCATTCCCATGTGTTGATGAACCTGAAGCTAAGGCAACCTTTGACATGGCAATCAAATATGACGAACATCCCGGTGAAACAACATTAGCCAACATGCCTGAAAAGGAATGCAAAGATGGTGTTCACTACTTTGAAACAACTAAACGGATGTCATCATACTTAATCGCTTTCGCCTTTGGTGAAATGATTAGCAAACAAACTGAAACTGATGATGGCATTAAGATTGGTGTTTATGCATCTCCAGCTCATAAGGAAGATGAATTAGACTTTGCATTGAGCATTGCCAAGAACGCAATTGAATTCTATGAAAAGTACTATGAAACACTATATCCACTTCCACATTCATGGCAATTAGCACTTCCAGACTTCTCTGCTGGTGCGATGGAAAACTGGGGACTTATTACTTACCGTGAAGTATTTATGTTACTTGACCCTAAGAATGCTTCCCTCAGTGTAAAGCAAAAGAATGCAACTGACATCACTCATGAATTAGCTCACCAATGGTTCGGTGACTTAGTAACTATGAAGTGGTGGGACGATCTATGGTTAAACGAAAGTTTTGCTAACATGATGGAATACGTTTCATCAAATGCATTACATCCAGAATGGAATATGTGGGAAGTATTCCAAACTAATGAAGTTCCTTTGGCATTACAACGGGATGCGATTGATGGTGTACAACCAGTTCACATCGAAGTTGAAGATCCAGCTGACATTGATTCAATCTTTGATGCTGCGATTGTTTATGCAAAAGGTTCCCGGATGTTAGTCATGGTTCGTTCATTAATCGGTGACGATGCATTACGGAAAGGCTTAAAGAATTACTTTGCTGCACATAAGTACAACAACGCAACTGGCGATGACTTATGGCAAGCATTAGGTGACGCATCAGGTATCGATGTAAGTACTATCATGAAGACATGGTTAGACCAACCAGGTTACCCAGTAGTAAGTGCATCAGTAGTTGATGGCAAGTTACAATTAACACAAAAGCAATTCTTTATCGGTGAAGGTAAAGACATTGGTCGGAAGTGGCAAATTCCTTTGAACAGTAACTACAAGAATGTTCCTGAAATCATGAAGGATACTACTTTAGACCTTGGTAACTACGAAGACCTGAAGAAAGCAAATGACAACAAGCCATTTGTATTAAACGTTGACAATAATTCACACTTTATCGTTAAATATGATGAAACCTTAATGAATGACATTATGGATCATATTGATGATTTTGATGCAATTACCCAACGTGAATTCTTACAAGACTTACACTTGTTAGCACAAGGCAGAGAAGTATCATACGCATCACTTGTACCAGTAATGATGCACTTTGCTAATAACAAGTCATACCTCATCAGCAATGCTTTGTATGCAATCACTGACGACATGCAAAAATTTGTTGAACCAGGTTCACAAGAAGAAAAGAACTTGAAAGAATTATGCAATAAGTTAAGCAAAGATCAATTTGCACGCTTAGGCATTACCTCTAAAGATGGCGAAAGCAACGATGACATCTTAGGTCGGCCATACATTGTTAAAGCAGCATTGTATGCTGGCAACAAAGATGCGATTGCTGCAGCACATGAAGTCTTTGAAGCACACAAAGACAACATTATCGGTATCGAAGCAGATGTACGGCCATATGTTATGATGAGTGAAGTTGTTAACCACGGCAATGAAGACTTGTATAACACATTATTAGACAACTACCGGAAGACAAGCGATGGTAGTTTCCAACGCGATATCTGCACTGCATTAACAAAGACAACTGATAAGAACTTTGCTAGTGAATTGCTTGAAGACTTCAAAGATGCTAACACCATCAGACCACAAGACTTGCGTGAATGGTATGTTGGATTGCTACAAAACAACACAACCCAACAACAAGCTTGGGATTGGATGCGTAACGACTGGGATTGGTTATCAGCAACAGTTGGTGGTGATATGGAATTCCATACTTACGTAACTGAAACAGCTGACACATTCAACACACCACAACGGTTTGATGAATTCAAAGCATTCTTCGAACCAAAGATTAACACTGCTGGTTTAACACGTGAAATCGAAATGGATATCAAACTTATCCAAGGTAAGGTTGATCTTGTTAAAGCAGAAAAGCAAAGTGTTAACGACGCAATTGCTAAAGCAATTAAATAATTACTGATAAAACTGATAAAAAGGTAAAAAATAACCGTTCCTTATTAATTTAAGGAACGGTTATTTTTTTATTTATTAATCCGTAACACGTGAGCCGGATTGCCAATCACAATAGCATTATCAGGTACATCATGGGTAACAACACTTCCGGCGCCAATAATGGCATTATTACCAATTGTTACACCACCGAGAATGCAAACATTACCACCAATCCATACGTTATCTTTAATAATAACGGGCTTAGCAATCATATAATGCTGTTGTCGTTTGGTAATATCATTAACAGGTGAAGCGGTATAAATACCAACTTTAGGAGCAATATTAGCTTGGTTACCAATGATAATTGGTGCATCATCAAGTAAGGTAACGTCATGATTAAGAAATACTTCATTATCGAATGAAATGTTAAAGCCAAATTTGCAGTAGAAGTTTGGTTCAACATATGGATCATCGCCAACTTTAGCAAACAAATTACGTAAGATTGTGTAATCATAGCCCTGATTTTGATTAACTTTTTGATTATAAAGCCGACATTGAATGAGGGCATGTTGATGAGCAGCAACGATGTGTTCATCTAAATCGTTATATGCTTTTTCATCACTAATTAATTGGTGGATTAAGGCAATATCTTCATTATTCATAATTAAAAAGCCTTCTTTATATTAGTTGTATAATCTAATTATAATATATTAATTCATTGTAAATGGAGATTGACGTTAAATGGATATGAATTTAAACAGTCATCAAGCCTTAACAGCAGCTGAAATTGAACATGTTAAGGGTATTACTAATACTGGTAAATTATATTATGATTATGATCCGTTGATTGAACAAGCTCGTAATCATGCTTTTTGGATTTGCCGGCAATATAACCAAAGCTTTTATCAAAATGCTCAGGGCGATATTGCATTATTACAAGCATTACTTGGGGATGTTGGTACTAATCCTCAAATTGAACAAGGCTTTATCACTGAATTTGGTTTTAATTTACACATTGGTGATAATTTTCGCGCTGGTCATGATTTAACTATGATTGATTGTAATGTGGTTACGATTGGTAATAATGTAACTATTGGTGAACAAGTTGGCATTTATACGTCAAATCATGCCATGAACAATCAAAAACGTGCTAATCATTGGTGCAGCGAACAACCAATTACCATTGGTAATAATGTTATTATTGAAAATAATGTTACTATTTTACCAGGCATTACCATTGGTGATAATGCTGTAATTACAACTGGCGCAGTTGTTACTGAAAATATTCCCGCTAATGTCATTGCAAGTGGTGTACCATGTCGTCCCATTAATTAACTAAATCTGGTATAATAAACAGACATGAAAGAGGAGGAGAGTAAGTTAATAAATTTACTCATATTTTAGTTTACATAATATATATTATTAAATGTTGACCCAAACTAAGTAAACTCGTTGAAACTGCAGTTGCGATAGCACCGGCAATTTGTTGAAAAGTATTCATAATGGTACTACCATCACTTGATACTTGTGGTGATAACTTACTTAAACCATATGTCTGCGCTGGTGACATTGCTAATGGCATCCCAATCATAATAATGGTATGTGCTAAAATAACATACCAAGCAGCACTATGATTAGTTGTATGCATTAATAATACAATTCCAATAATACTAATTAAAAAGCCTAATGACGTTAATTTACGTACGCCAAAACGATTAAACAAATTGCCAGAAACTGCTGACGTGATAGCATTAATAATGCCACCTG
Source organism: uncultured Lactobacillaceae bacterium (assembly GCA_963926925.1). Classification (GTDB taxonomy): domain Bacteria; phylum Bacillota; class Bacilli; order Lactobacillales; family Lactobacillaceae; genus Paralactobacillus_A. The sequence goes on along the minus strand of CAWUZD010000010.1, from coordinate 1,325 downwards.
GTAGCATTGCTAAACCAGTTAATGTTACTGAAACTAATAGTCCTTTTTGCCAAAACATTGGTAATAAATATAATGCTGATAACACAATACTGAAGTTTAATACTACTAAAATCGTGCCAATACGGAATTCAGGAATTTTAAAAATTCTAAAGTTTAAAATTGGCTGTTTAGTCCCTATTTGGCTTTTAATATAAATAATTAACAAAATAATTGCGATGACAATCACACTAATTACTACTGGTGAAGTCCAACCGTAATTGCTAATTAAACTTACCCCAATTACTAATGATCCAAAACTTAGTGTTGATAAAATTACCGCCCTAACATCAACTTTAGGACGTGTAATAGCAGTGGTATTAACTAAAAACTTCATCGTAATTAATAAGCCAATTAATAAAAATGGTATAAATAAGAAGAAAATCCACCGCCATGATAAAAATCCTAAGATTAAATCGGTTAATGTGGGACCCAATGCTGAAGCTATCATAATAATCATGCTAATTGCCCCATTGCTGCGCCTAATTGGTAAGATGGATAAATTAAAGTAGCTACAGTAAACATTAATGGAATAATAATCCCAGTGGCAATGCCCTGAATCATGCGACCAATCAAAACAATTGTAAAATTAGGTGCTAATGCTGAAATTAATGCCCCAATTGTAAGATCAAGTAATGCAAAAATCGTTAATTGGCGTGTTGTAAACCACCGTGTTAATAAGCTTGATAATGGCAAAATGATACCAATAACTAACATATAACTAGTTACTAACCATTGAAGCGTACCAATACTAACATGTAAGTCTTTCATTAATACTGGTAAGGCAATATTTAATGAAGTTTCACTAAACATCTCCACAAAGCCACCCATTAACAGCCCTAAAAGCGCTAAAAATGGTCGTTGCACCACAATTGCCGCCTGCTCAACTTCATGATCGTGCATACAAATTCTCCTTTAGTTAAAGATAATTCCATTATAGTGAAAATAACACCTAGTTATCTATAAGCAAATAATTTACCTATTTAAAGTAAGCATGGTATAAGTATTTTGTAAGTATTTTTATTTAAAAGAAAGAGGATATTATGATTAAATTAGTTTTACACATTGATGAACAAGGTCGTTGGGATCGTGTTATTGGTAACTTAGCTAATTTAGCTAAAGCTAAACAAAACGGCAAAGATATTGACATTGAATTAGTTGTTACTGGTGATGCAATTTTGAACGTCTTAATGTCTGACGCCTATGATCAAGACTTATATAATAGTTTAGCCGAAAGTGACAAAGTTGGCTTTAAATTAAGAGCTTGCCATAATTCTTTGAATAAATAT
>CAWUZD010000009.1:0-4165 GCA_963926925.1 uncultured Lactobacillaceae bacterium | reverse complement strand
TGCATGGGTAAATAACCAATATATCAAGAAGACTGATCCAAGTGAAATTACTGCATTATCATTGCATAATTTGATTAAGGCTGGTCGCATTCAAGAAAATCCTGATACCAAGACAATTGAGTGGGCACGGCAATTAATCAGCTTATACACTGATACAATGAGTTATACCCAACAAATTGTTGAATTATCAACATTATTCTTCGAAGAACCAGCTGACTTGAATGATGATGAAATGAAAGAATTAGCTGATCCAAGTGCACGTGCTGTTTTGGAAGAATTTGCGAAACGTGCTAAAGAAATGCCTGCATTTACAGCATTTGCAGTTAAGAATGCAATTGATGAAGTTAAGAAAGTAACTAACGCTAAAGGCCGGAAGTTATTTATGCCAATTCGAATTGCAACAACTCGTGAAATGCACGGACCACGTTTACCAGAAACTTTGGAATTAATGGGACGCGACAAAGCATTGGCTAACTTAGAAGCAACTTTAAAGTCAATGGACGACGTTGAATATTAATTATTGTTTTAAATTATTACGGCGAATGATTTATAATAAATAAATCATCCGCCGTATTTTTGCATTAATAAAAGGAGAGTAACTTTATGCAAATATTTAATACATTAACGCAACAAAAAGAAGAGTTTAAACCAATTGTTCCTGGCAAAATCAAAATGTATGTTTGCGGACCAACTGTTTATAATTACATTCATATTGGGAATGCGCGTTCAGTAGTAGCATTTGATACGATTCGTCGTTATTTTGAATATCGTGGTTATCAAGTTGATTATGTATCTAATTTTACTGATGTTGATGATAAGATGATTAATCAAGCTCGTAAAGATGGAATTACAGTACCACAACTGGCTGATAAATATATCAAAGCATATTATGAAGATACGAAAGCCTTAAATGTTGAACCAGCAACATTAAATCCACGAGCAACCGCTAATATTACTGATATTATTAAGTTTGTTAAGGATTTAATTGATCAAGGTTATGCTTATGAAGTGCAGGGTAATGTTTATTACCGGACACGGAAGTTTAAACATTATGGCGAATTATCTAAGCAAAATATTAATGAACTAGAAGAAGGCGCTAGCGAACATGTTAGTGCGCAAGAACTTGCTTTAAAGGAAGATCCAATCGATTTTGCGCTATGGAAAGCACAAAAAGAACCTGATGAAATTGCTTGGCAATCACCATGGGGTATGGGACGGCCTGGTTGGCATATTGAATGCTCAGTAATGGCTACTAAATATTTAGCTAAAACAATTGATATTCACGGTGGTGGTCAAGACCTTGAATTTCCACACCATGAAAATGAAATTGCCCAAAGTGAAGCTCGTTATGATCAAACTTTTGTTAATTATTGGATGCATAATGGCTTTGTTACAGTTGGTGAAGATGCCGAAAAAATGAGTAAATCATTAGGTAACTTTGTAACTGTACATGAATTAATTAAGAAGGTTGATCCACAAGTAGTTCGTTTCTTCTTAGCAAGTACGCAATATCGGCGGCCAGTTAATTATACGCCCCAGGCTTTAGATCAAAGTAAAGAAACGCTAAATAAATTACGCATTGCTTTTGATAATCTTAATTATCGTCGTAAGCAGGCTGTAAATGGTCATGATGCTGATGTTGACCAACGCTTACAAGTAATTACTAACGATTTTATTAATGCAATGGACGATGATATTAATGTTCAAAATGGCTTAACATCAGTTTATGAATTAGCTAAACTTATGAATGAATATGCTGCTCGTGATCAAGTTCATCTTGACACACTAGATGCTTTAATGAAATCATTTAATGATTGGTTAATGATTTTTGGCATATCTTTCCAACAAGCACAATTATTACCTGATAAAATTAACCAACTAATTAACGAACGGAATGAAGCACGCAAGCAAAAGAACTTTGCACGTAGTGATGAAATTCGTGATTTGCTTAAAGAACGTGGCATTATTTTAGAAGATACTCCACAAGGAACGAGATGGCGTCGTGAAAACTAATTATCAACAACTTAATGGCATTGCCTTAGCATATTTAGGTGATGCTGTTTATGAAGTATATGTACGTAAACATTTATTAGAAAAGGGCTATACTAAGCCTAATCATTTACAACATCGGGCAACCCATTTTGTATCTGCAAAGGCTCAAGCAGCGTTAATTAAAATAATGGAAGCCCAAGATGTTTTAACAGCTGAAGAACAATTGTATTTTAAACGTGGTCGTAATGCCAAAAGTTATACAAAAGCTAAGAATACTGATGCAGTAACTTATCGCATTTCAACTGGTTTTGAAGCTGTTTTTGGATATTTAGCTTTATCAGAACAAAAACAACGAATTGATGAATTAGCACAATGGTGCATTGAAAAAGTTGAAGCAGGTGAAACAGATGTACAATAAATACTCACGGCGGCGTCCATCAGATGAAGAAATTTTAGCCCAACAAGAGCAAAAGGACTTCGTTATTGGTCGCCATGCTGCTATGGAAACACTTAAATTAAATGGTGCTAATCGGATTAATAAAATTTTTCTCCAAAGTGGTTTGCATAATGATTTTATTGGTGAAGTAATGCAAATTGCTAAAAAGAAAAAGATTATTATTCAACAAGTACCAAAACAAAAACTTGATATGATGAGCGATAATCAAAATCATCAAGGCATTGTGTTAGCAATTACTCCATATGCTTATGCGACAATTGATGATCTATTTGATAATGCAGCTGCTAAAAATGAACCACCATTCTTCTTAATTTTAGATAATTTGGAAGATCCACATAACTTGGGATCAATTATGCGAACAGCTGATGCTGTTGGGGTTCATGGTATCATTATTCCTAAACATCGTTCAGTTGGCTTAACATCAACAGTTGCGAAGACGTCAACTGGTGCAATTGAACATGTGCCTGTTGCCCGGGTAACTAATTTAGTAAAAACAATTGATGAATTGAAAAAACGTGGTTTATGGATTTTTGGTACTATGATGCACGGTGAAGATTACCGACGCTGGGATGCTACTGGTCCAGTTGGCTTAGTAATTGGTAATGAAGGGAAGGGTATCTCACCTGGTTTACAAAAAGTAATGGACCAAACTCTAACAATTCCAATGATTGGTCATGTTCAGAGTTTAAATGCAAGTGTTGCTACTAGTATCTTACTATATCAAGCCTTTAACAGTCGTCATCCATTAGGTGGTCATTAATGAAAAAGCAAGTAATAATTATTGATGGATATAATGTAATTGGTAATTGGCCTGAATTAGCACAATTGAAAGAACAAGATCAATTAGCCAAAGCACGTGATCGCCTATTAGAAATTCTTACTGAGTATCGCCGTTATACTGAAGCCGAAATTACGGTTGTTTTTGACGCAATGTATGTACCAGGAATTACCCAGCGTTATGATCACTATAATCTTGAAGTAGTTTTTACCCAACAGGATGAAACGGCCGATAGTTATATTGAAAAATTGGCTAGCAAGGTGAATAACCATTTGATTCAGTTAACAGTTGTTACTAGTGACCAGGCTGAACAATGGACTGTTTTTTCAAGAGGAGCATTAAGAATTTCTTCACGTGAATTTGGTCAAGAAATTCAGCGTGTTCGTCAAGAAGTTAAAAATGATACACGGCAATTTCGACAAATTAACAATAATTACAAATTAAAAACATTAAGTAACCAGCAGATGTTAATGTTAGAAAAAATGCGTGATGAATTAAGTAAATAATGAAAAATTTTAAGTTATTATGCGTATATATTTTTATTGATTAAACATCACTAAAGAATGGAGGTTAAATATGCTAACACGAATTAGTGATGAAAATGACTTGATTGAACGTGTTGCGCATAATGATGCATAATGATTCTGAAGCCTTACAAATTTTATTTAATCATTACTTACCAATGGTCCGTAATATTTTAACGCCTTATCATTTGCGAATTTATGATAATGATGATTGGTATCAAGAAGCACGATGGGTATGCTATCGCGCTTGTTGTACTTATCGGTCACATCGTGGTTCAGTATTTAGTAGTTATTATCGCTGTTGTTTACAGAATAAAATTAATTCAATTTTACGAAAAGAATTGGCATTGAAACGGTGTAGTAATCACGGTTGTGTTTCATTAGATGATGAGCTTAAACACACTGATTTAATTA
>CAWUZD010000008.1:0-12282 GCA_963926925.1 uncultured Lactobacillaceae bacterium | reverse complement strand
AAATTTATTACCATTTGTGCTTAACCGTACTGTATATGTATCTTGATCAAGAGGTTGTGCCATTGGAATAATTGCATAAGTTGTTTTACCACTAGGAATATATAGTGAATAATTTGATAAATCAGCTTTAACATGAATTTCTTCACCATTAGTTAGATATAATTCAAAATCTTGATATGGTAAATTCATGTCTTCGTTGGTATGGTTAACAATTTTAACCCAAATATCCTTACTACCAATTTTGCCTAAAAGGGTAACACTTGCCTTTAAATCTCCGTAATTAGCATCTTGTTCAGTATCTAAAAACAATTGACTGTTAACTTTTTGACTATTGTTTTGAGCTTGTTGTTGTACACTAGCAACATTTTGATAATAATTAGCAAGATTTAAGAGTTGTCCTTGTGAGCTTAAGGTAGTTGCAATCGTTGAAGTTGAAGCATCACTAGGCACATTATTTGCAGTAACAGTTTTGCCATCTGGTTGTATATAAATAATACGAGCCGTTTTTAATTGTTTATTAGTATACTTGTCACCTACTTTAAATGTTAAAAATGTTTGTAATTGATCATTAGTTTGCATCTGTAAGTGAATATCAGTTGCATTGTTATTATTTTGGTAAACAGGAATTTTCTTAACCTTTGTAGCCTTGCCATTTTTTTCAGCAAGTGTAATTTGTAAATAAACATCATCTGTTGAGAATGGTAAAGTATTATTCTTACCGTTATTAATAATAAAAGGTACTGTCACAAAACCATCATTAACAATAAGTGAGCCTTGATCAACGGCAATTACCGTTTGTGTTTGTTGAGTACTATCATGTTGAGCAAATGCCATTAAACCATTATTACTACTTGTTTGTGCTTGTTGTGTTTGTTTATTGTTATTGCCACAACTTGCTAATAAAACACTTAATAATGCACTACCAATAATTATTTTTGTTTTATTTTTCATCGCTAATCTGCCTAAATTTCAACCAATTTATTTTGCCATTATTTTTAACAATAATTGATCGTAAAATTCCCTTTTTATCTTTATTGTCTGTTTCGCCATTCTTACCGTTATCAATCAATGATAAAATCACAATACCGTAATGACCATTGTCCTTTAATCGTTCTTTTAGTTCTTTCAGTGTATTAATATCATTAACTGAAATTAACGTTAATGGAATAATCTTAGTAAAGGTTGTTGCATACGATAATGAATGTTTTTCAAGATTAGTAACTGGTAAATGATTAAGGCGATTTTGAATATTATTATTAAAGTCATGCAGCCAAAAATAAATTGAACAATCATACAACGTTTCTTCATCAGCAGCTAATAAACAATGCAATAAGGGATGATTATTTTTAATAACAATTTGACTGTTTAAATAAAATGGTTGTTGTTCAAGTGCCATTTGTAAATCAACTGCTTGCCAACATTGCACATAAAATTCATTCTTCATGTGTAATAACACTGTTGGATCAATATAATTATGATTAAGAATATACTTTTCAAAATCATGCCCCCGTGCTGTTAGCAAGTAAGCATACTTTTTCTTCTTGTTCTCATCAAAATATGATTTACGTTCAATTAAACCAATACCAAATAACTTTTTAAGCAATTTTACAAATTGTGATTGATGTATTTTCCCGTAAAAATCTTGATTTAACAAAATATATTTATATGCTTGATACTCCAAAACAGTTAAATTCTTACCAATAAAATCTAAGATTGCTAATTCTAAAGGTGTTAATTGTTGATAGTAGCTACGATATGCATCGGGAGTATTAACAATCTTCTTAATGTAAGACAAGCTATTACGAAGATTATTATTATTAATCTGATGATCATAACTTAAAGTATCAAGAATTCTTTTTTCAGCTGCTTGATCAAAATTAGCAATTAATAATGTTTCTTCCAAAAGATCATCCCTTAATTACGATTTAACATTGCAACAAAACCACCATCATCATAAATTTGTTGATCCTTATATTGACGATCAATATCAACAATTTGTGCTGGACGTGGCAAATGTTTAAGATCATCCATACTTTGACACTTGTTATTCCACTTTAAGAACACATGTGTATGATTAACTACATCCTGATGACCTAATTGTTTACTTGCTAAAGAAACAATGCGTGGTGAAATACTGCAATTGATGAATAATTTTGGTGCAACTTCAACACGAATACCATTACGTGGCGTAATGCTGTAAATATAACCATCAAAACGACCACGTTCGATTAAAGCTTGCATAACCTTCTTTTGTGGTTCGTTATTGTGCACACTTGGTAAATTCAAACGGTCGCCTATTAATTGGTAATAATCGCCTTTAATGTCCTTATCAGTACGTTTAATGGTTTGCTTAATAATATTAGTTAAATAAAAGTTAATTGGTGCTCCCATTTCAATACCAACAAGATCACTAACCTTTTGGAAAGAATACAAATAGCCTAATTGATCTGCACTCATTTCAAAATCAATATGTCCTAAATCGTTGTCAGCTAAAGAAATAGTAACTTTACCACGTTTATTACTAATACCAGTTACAATTCCCTTCCGAAGATAGTCTTTAAAAGCGGTAGGATTATTTTCAAATTGTGAATACAAAGTATAGCCAATTTGATATTCTGCTGAATTAATTGATCCTAAAACAACAGTTGGTGAATTACTTTTATTATCTTTTTGAATGATATTAGTAATTACTGCTGATTTAATTTGACCTTGCATTTGATAAAGGTCATTAGGTTGATTTAAACCAGCTTGACGACTAGGTACATAAATTGATAAACCATTTTCTAAATCTAAACGCACAAAACGATCTGTGCCGTATTCAGTATTATTAGGAAACTTAATCTTAATAGCACTGACATGGTTAATTACACCCGTAAATACCGTCTGAATAGGAAAACGTTTCTGTAATTTACCATCAACAACGACATTAATACTGTGTAATGATTGATTGCCCCGCTTAGCTTGCGTTATTTTTTCAAGCAACATTTCAGGAACTTTGTTTAAGGTATCAAACATATCTTCAAAATCGATAATACGATTATTGATATTATTGCCGTCATTAAAGTCATCATCATTGGCAATATTTCGTAATAATGTTTCTTTTAATTTATTATCATTATCATTATTCATAATAAAGTTTTCACCTTTATGCAAAAAATTTAAGTTTTTTCGGGAGTGTCCCGGAAAAACATGATATATTATAAATATATCACAAGAAAAAAGAAAGCGGGATTTAATGTCATTTTTAAAAAAATTTCATAATGAAAAAAATTTATCTAATGAACCAGATGAACCAACAACACATGAAAAAGTAAAACAACCACTTAACAGTAATGAATTAATCAAAGAAGTATATGCTCAACAAACACCATTAACTGATAATGATCATGTTGTACCTAAGCAATATGAAGATGCATATCAAGACAATAAAAACGCTCAACAAATTGAAATTGACTTGCCTAAAAACGACAAATTCAATGACTTATATCAAGAAACATTTGAAACAAAAGAAGATGATGAAATGGCAGATGATATTAACAATTTAAGAGAACAAATTCAAATTGAACAACGGAATATGAACCGTTTTGAACGTGGTTCACAAGAATGGTTATCTTCTAATCAACGTTTACGACAATTACGTGATCAATTAGTTAATATGTTAACTAATCCACAAGTTGCTGAAGATAATACCGATGATGAAAAAGATGAAGAAAGTAATGTAGTTGATAATCAACCAACTAGTGAAGAAAATCGTCAAGACAACATTGTTGATAATGATGTTGTAGTTAGTGCTACCCCAGTAGATGACAATTCATCAAACGAAAATGAAGATGACGACATTGATATTAAAGACATTACTTCATTGCCTAAAGAACAATTAAATGGCTTTTTAGAAAACCTTAGAATTAATAAGCCTGATGCTTATAATCAATTAATTAACAGTATGAATAAGCTAGAAAAGTTAGCCTCTGCAGTACCTGCTTCAGCAGTTAACTCACAAGTAAATAGTTACGCAACTAGTGCTGTTAATCCTACATCAACTGTTAGTGATAATAATGTACAACCATCACAAGCAGCAACATCAGAAACTACAGTAACACCTGTTAAAGCAGTAATTACTGATGAACAGACAACGCCTCTAAATAATAATCGCGTATCAATTTCACAACTTGATATTCCTGTATTTGATAATGTTTTTAAGGAACATTCTTACTTAACCATTAATCAACAATTTTTAAAGGATATTAGCAATATTCTTGTTAAAAATGATCGGGTATTACTTGCCACAAATGATGACAACATTATTTGCTTAATGAAAACAAGTGCTTTTTCTAAGAAAAACACTGAACCTAATTTCATATACTTATTATGCGATCAATTTGATGAATACCGTCAAAAACTAATTAGCTTATTAAATGGTTTTGGCAATGTTTCTGTATTATACCTATTAGGGATGCGTTACACAATTCACCATGACAAATAAGCTTATTAAAATAATTAATATCATTAGCATTTCACTAATAGTGATTATCACATGTTTATTAATTCGCTATCATACTCTTACTAACGTTAATAATGACAAACTAACGTCATTATTAAATGATGATCATAGTGAAGTAATAATCTATGAAACTAAGTGCAATTACTGTCGAAAAATATTGCCACAGTACCTTACTCATGCTTTATTAACATTTACTCATCCTTGTTACTTGATTAATGTTAATAACAATAATCGTCAATTATTACTTACAAGAGGTATTAATTGTGTACCAGCTTTATATCACAACGGTAAATACTATTATGGCAATTCAGCAATTGAGAAAGCAGGCTTTTAATTATGCATTATCAACGTCCTACTTTTCACAGATGGTATCAGCAACATGAAAATATTATTTTTAAAATAATCATCATTATTTTAGTAATGATTATTGCAGGGATGATGTGTAATATTGTTGGTATTAATCATCAAACTAAGCAAGATATTAATGCAGCACAACAAGTAATCAATCAACGTAACCAAGTTATTAAACAACAAAATAAGCAAATTAAAGCATTACAACAAACTAGTGCCATGCGTAACTTTCAAACTGCTAAACAAAAGACTGATGATGCGTTAAATGGAACATTAGGAGCTTTATATACGTGGGATGGTAGTAGTTATGCTAATCGTTATCAGCAAGCCTTAAAATACATGAATAAAACCGTTTTAAAGCAATTAGTGGCTGTTAATGGTAGTATACCAACTAAGCAAGAAATTAAGTCTACAGCAAACGCTTATCAGCAAAATAACGCTACTAGTAAATTAACAAGTTGCAACAATGGTATTCAAAATATTAGTGACAATAAAGTAACAGGGTTTTGTTTAATATCATACGTTTTTACCGAATTTGGTAAAAATGCAGGAATGAATGTGCAATTTCAATACACTTATGATCTATCAACACAAAAGTTAACTAACATACAAATAGTTAGTCAATAATTGAATGAATTAATAATAAACAAAAATCCAGGGATTAAATCCCTGGATTTTTTAATTCGCAAATAATTTCTATTTAATTGGTTCTGCGAAACAAATATCACCACCATCTAGTAATGATAAGAACGATTCTTGAAATGTATGTCCAGCATTAACGTGAGTTTCAGTATATAAACCACCCATTTCAATTACTTTAGTACTATTACCATGCCAATTTTCCATCAAAATAGCAGTATGTCCAGCACTACCAGCACCACCGCCCTGGTTAACAATAACAACATCCCCTGCTTTAGCATCTTTAGCATCAACTTCTTTAAGCCAGTGGTGTGCACCTCTAGCATCAGCCGCCATTGATCCTGTATACCATCCCATATCAGATGGAACTTTATAACCAGCTAGTTTTAAAACTAGCCATACAAAACCTGAACAATCGGTTTGTCCACTCTTCTTAACATCATCAACACTCTTTAATGAATTTAATGACTTACCACTTTTAGCAACATCACGACGATTAGGTTGACTATACGTAAAGTAACCTACTAATTTTTTAGCTGTATCAAGAATATCGCCACTACCACCGCTACTATCACTACCGCCAATATCACAAGCATCAGTACTAGTAGTATTACCATTAGCAGACGCAAAATCTTGAGCAACTTGTGTTGTTTTATCATTACCACTACCAAAAGCCGCATACCATGCTTTAGCATATTGTTGTCGTTCTGATAAATGTGGTGAACCTGGTCGTTCAAAGCCCCAGCAAAACTGATAAGCGGCTTTAGAAGGATCATTAGTATGCTTAAAATCACTGTAACTAACACCTGCTGGTGGTGTACTAGCTGTTCCGTTGGCAATCCAGTCACCATGCTGACACATATAATCAAGTGTTTGAATTTGTCCTTCAACTGAGTTCATATTGTAATGATGAGCAGCAGCGGTAATTTTTGCAGTTACTAAAGTTGATCCTGTAAACTGTGGTAAGCCCCAACCACCGCCACCACTTTCTTCTTGAGCATTAACTTTAAAATGTCCGCCTGATTCCCATTGTAAATTGCCAATAACACCAGCAGCTGCGGCTGATGAATAGCCTAATGATTTTAAAGCATTAAAAGCGGCTTGTGCTAATTGTTTATCTGTACCACTTGTGGTATCGCCACTAAGTTGTGTTACACTTCCTGAACCATCACAATCACTAGTTTGTCCTTGTAGTAACCCTATACCAGCGCCAATAATAATAGTGAATAAAAAGAAGATTAATATTATTGGTGCTAAAAAACCTATACTTACTTTCTTAATGTTACTCATTAAAATATCTTAATAACACCAAAAATAGTAGCTAACAAGACCAAACCAATTAAGAGATATGCTGCATGTTTGCATAAAATCGCTATTCTCCAAATGTAAAATTCAAGATGATGGTTCAGATCTTTAATTTTTTTACTGTCTTCGTCCATAATAAAATCCCTCTAATAAGAAAAAAGAGGCTACTGAAGCACTTTAGCTTCATTGCCTCCTTCTTCTTAACCCATTAATGAGTTATTATTTTGTTTCTTTTTTACGTTTAAGCATTGCACTGGTTAATCCCATACCAATTAATGCAGCTGCAATACCTTCGTAACTATTTCCAGCCTTTTCACCTGTTTCTGGTAAAGCTGCTGGTGCTGCTGAAACTGCTGGAGCTTGTGAACTTGCTACTGGTGTTGCAGCTGATTTCACTACTGGAGCAGCTTGACTAGCAACAATAGTTACTGGTTGTTGTGATGCAACTGGAGTTACTACTGGAGCTGCTTTAGGTGTTACAACTGGTGCTGCTGAAACTACTGTTGGTGCTTGTGATGGAGTAGTTGGAGTAGTCTTAGTTGCAACTGGAGCATCTTTTACATAGTGATAAACAACATCTTGTTCACCATTATTGTAAACCCCGTTAGCTGGTGCTCCGGTTTCTTTTTCTAAGTGGTAACCAGGAATGTTCTTTGGTTCTGTTGTGTATGGTGTTCCTGTTTTACCAGTTTCATCTGTTGGAGATGCAATTGGTTTACCGTTAGAGTCTACGTAAGTAGTGTGTACTGTTCCTTTTTCTGTCTTGTAATGGAAGTAAATGTCACCGCCTTTAGCGGTCATTGTGCCACTTGTTGGTAAACCTGTTTCTGGATTTTCGTTAAATCCTTTAACAGTTGGTTGTGTTTCATCGTATTTATCACCAACATTACCGTTAACTGTTTTAACTGGCATGTTTGGCATTTCTTGTCCATTATCATCATCAATGTAATGGATCTTAATTGATGCTGGTTGATCATAGTGATAATAGATGTCACCACCCTTGTCTGGCATCTTACCATCACTTGGTAAACCTGTTTCATCATTGTATGTGTAGCCTGGAATATTCTTAGAACTAGTGTTGTAAGATGTTCCTGGTACACTAGTAATTTTTTCTGTAGGAACATTAGGAATTTCGTTTCCGTGTTGATCTACATAGTGAACTGTAATTGTTTCTGGTTGAATGCTATCTTCATGAACAGTTACAGTTGCATGTTGTAACTTAGGTGGGTTAGCAACATCTTGAGGCATTACTGGAGGTGTAGCTGGCAAGTTAGTTGTACTTGTTGCCCATTCACCAGATCCTGATGCTGCTTCTTGTTTACCTAAGTAAACACCATAACGAATAGTTGATGTTGAACTAGTAATTTTAATAATACCTGAACCATAGAATTGTAATGGACTATGTGATTTATCCCATACAGTTCCATCTGGTAAAGTATTACCATTAGTAATATCAGAGTACAATGTATTACCATTGTGTACACTAACTGGTGATCCTTGTAATGCTTCTGCAGAACAACCATTTAATGCTTCAGCATATTCAACGTGTTTAGCATGGTCGCCTTGGCTGTTTTCAATAGCGTTACCACCATTGTCGTTGTCAGTCTTAGTTCCCCACCAATCGTTTAATGATGTAACAGCCATGTATGCGGGATGATCAGCATTAATATTAATTACGTTACCGTTAGCATCATAGAAGGTTGTTGTTACATCAACACCATTGACACTACCGAAGTTAATTCCTTCACTTGGATCGTCATAAATATCAATACCTGGATTACCTGTTCCGTTGCAACCGCCAGCAAATGAAAATGTTCTTACAATCTTGCTAATACCTTGGTTGTTATAGAAGGAATTGTGTAAATTAGTATATGTTACTGTTACTAATGGTGTGTTCATAGGAACATTACGATTATTAGCAGAAACTTTTACTTCGTATTTACTATCTAATCCTTCCCAGTTACCATGGTTACTTGAGCTTGCACTAGTATCAATTGGTTGATTTGAAACAGTTACATCATTGTTCAAAACTTTGTATGATACTTGAGCATCTGGTTCAGCACCTAATGTTAAGTAGTTCTTAACTTGTGCTGGATTTAAACCATTAGGATTAAAGTTATTATTAGCAACTTTGTCATAGTTGCTCATACCACTACTTGCTAATTGCTTTTGGAAGTTTTCTTCTTCTTTTTCGTAATTAGCTTTATCTTCTTCATATTGTTTTTCTGCTTGTTGATATTCTTGATTATATTGTTCTTGTTGCTTTACAGCATTTTGAACATTAGCAATTTGTGCTTCATAATCCTTTTGAATATCTGCTTCGCTTTGGTATACTTTACCGTTAGTTGTATTAACAGTAACGCCAGCTTGTTTAGCAGAATTAATAGCATTATCTAATTCTTTATTAGGCACTTTTACAGGTGCTGCTTCAGAAGTTGATGTGCTATTAGCTTCAGATGTAGCAACTTCATTGTCACTATTCTTTTCTTCATCATTGCGAACAGCTTGAACAGCTACACTGTTAACTGTAGTCTTTTTACTAATATTTTGACCATTAGTATTAATGTTCTTGTTAATAGTAACAAATGATTCTTTAGTATTAGCTTCATCATTAGCTACATTATTAGTTACTTTAGTAGTTGATGATGCACTATTATTTAAAGTTGTTGCATTATTAGTTGTTACTGATGTTTTATCAGTATTATTAACTGCTTTTGAAGCAATTTTGTCTGGCACTGAATTATTATCAGTATTCTTAGTATCTACAGTAGTATTTTCTGAACGTGTAGATGCTGCTGGTGTATTTTCACTTGAAGTTTTACCAGTTACTTGTGATGATGCTTGTGATGCATAACTAGCATTAGCACTTTGACTAGTTACTTGTGAAGTAACTTGTTGCTTAGCAGTATTTTGATTATTAGTATTTGCTTTAGTTGTTGCAACTTCTTGTGAAGCTTTAACAGTTTGACTAGTTGCTACAGATTTAGCATTATTAGCAGAGGCAGATTGAGCAACTGTTGATTGTGTTGATGCACTGTTAGCAATTTTTGAACTGTTAGAACTAGTAGATGCATAACTAGTAGCTTGTGAACTAGTATTTTTAATTTGACTATTTGCAGTTTGACTAGCTGCTTGGGATGTTACTTTATTAGCAACAGATGATGTTGAATTTGCTTGTGATCCATTTACAGCACGTTGACTTGGTGTTGTGAATGTAACATTAGTATTTTTAACATTACTATCGCTAACAACTTTTGTTACTAAAGTCATTATTTGCCTCCATATGAGTTTTTATTTTATCAACATGTTTTATTATATGGAGTAGTCAGATAAATTTCAATACTTTTTTCGGGACTGTCCCGAAAAAAGTTATAAATAAATGAAAATGAATTAACATAAAATAATAATTATTATTCATCAAAAAAATGATGATGTTATACTAATTTCGTAACCATAAAACCATGCGAGAAAAAATAAAAAGGATCATTTAGAAATAATTTTTCTAAATGATCCTTTTTATTTATTATTCAATAGATATTTTAGTTATGTTTACGCTTTGTATCTGCAAGTCCTAAGATACCTAATGCTCCAGCAATAGTTGTTAAAATACCTGCAATCATAGAATGATTATTATTATCATCACCTGTTGTTGGTAATGTCTTCGCATTGTTTGTTGGTAACATTGCTTGGTTAAGTTCGCCTTGCTTATCAAACAAACTTAATTGTTGTGATTGCACATTTTGGTTATTTGCAGTTGTTGCTGCTTGTTGTGCATCACTGTTGCTTGCAGTGTTAGTAGTAATATCACTATAACTTACATTATTGTTATTAACGTTTGGTTTATTAGTGATTGTACTATTAGTACTGCCATTAACAGTATCGTTAAAGATAATTGTATGTTTACCATTACCATTGTTAAGCACAAGTTTGTTACCCATTTGTTGAGTATTTTGTACCCTGTTACTCTTGTCCTTATCAGCTGTTAATGCTGCTTGTAACTTTTGCAATGCTTGTTGATCAGCAGTTACCTCAGCTTGTGCATCCTTTAACGCTTTAATTGCTACCCATAATGGTGGACGTCCCCCATAAGCCCCCAGATAGCGTTTTTTTCTGAAAAATTTTGCTAGAAACTCATCATTGCGAAAGAAAGGAAACAACTTGTACTGGTTTATGACGGGGGTAGTTCCTTCAAAATTTGGTGAATACCCAAATCTAGCAAGAAAAACCTCATAACGGTCATCTACAGTAACACTTTTATAATTATCTGGATTTGTGTAAGAGTCCCATGAACGATACATGTCAGAGAAATGATATGAAATTGACGATTTCAATTTTAACTCAAATTCTCCGATAACAGGGAATAATAATTCCCTAACTTTTTTATTAAGTTCATAGAGGCTTAATAAGTCACCAAAAGTATAATTGCTAAAGCACTTGTTGTTTTGTGAAGAGTCATTTATTATATAAAGGAACAGTTGGAAAAGTTGCGGGAAATGAAATTAATCGGCATTTTAATGCCGATCAACCACTAAAGAAGGCTTATACCGACGTTACTGAATTCAGATTTAATAACGGCGAAAAAGTATATTTATCACCGATTTTAGATGGTTTCAATGGGGAAATCATTGCCTATGATGTTTCAACTTCGCCTAATCTTCATCAAACGTTTAATATGTTAAATCAACTCGACCAGTATGGATCATTAGACGGAATGATTTTACACAGTGATCAAGGATGGCAATACCAAAATGCAACGTACCAGCGATTTTTAAAGGAAAGAGGAATCATTCAGAGTATGTCCCGTAAGGGAAATAGCTTAGATAATGGATTGATGGAAAACTTCTTTAGTATTTTAAAACGTGAGATGTTTTATGGATATGAAGACCAATACAAAAATACTGATGAATTGATTCAAGCAATTCACCAGTATATCCAGTATTATAATAACGAAAGAATTAAGCTAAAACTAAAAGGACTGAGTCCTGTTCAATACAGAACTCAGTCCCAAGCTGCTTAGTCAATAAAGTGTCTAACTTTTGGGGTTCACTTCATTCTATTCGTAGCCTTGAGTTTCTGAACATATCAGTATGTAGTAACTCTAAAACACAAAAACAGCTATTCCCTCAAAAAGATTATGTTTCTGAACATATCAGTATGTAGTAACTCTAAAACAATGAAATTTTTCAAATTGTCGGGACCGCTGTTTCTGAACATATCAGTATGTAGTAACTCTAAAACATGTCGTTTTGAAATTAATTGAAGAAGATTGTTTCTGAACATATCAGTATGTAGTAACTCTAAAACAATGGTAAGGGCCACTACTTCTACAAGTACGTTTCTGAACATATCAGTATGTAGTAACTCTAAAACAACAGATCTGGCTTGCGTCAGAATCTAACAGTTTCTGAACATATCAGTATGTAGTAACTCTAAAACTGATATGTTCTAATTTTACTTTAATTTTTAAAATTCCAAGTTTCAAAATC
>CAWUZD010000007.1:0-7934 GCA_963926925.1 uncultured Lactobacillaceae bacterium | reverse complement strand
ACTAAGATTAATAAGGTAGTTTGTGTATCGAGCCGGTGGTAGAGGATACTTAGTAAATCGAAACAAGCCACGATTAATAGGACCGTTGGAATCAACCAGTCACGTGAATTTAATTGGTTACTAAAGCATAAGCACAATAAACCTAATGCTGCTGCTAGAATCATTAAATAAGCATTTTTTAAAGTGGCGGTTACTTTGAAATGACGGTTGGTAATAATTAATAATGCTGCAATAAATAGCGCAATTAACAGGCCGTCATATTTAAACGTCAATGCTACAACATCACTTACTTGGTTATTAACCGTATCAATACTGTGAATTAGCATTAAGAAACTACCGATAATTATCGTCCACATGCTGCAATATTGATAAGTACGACTGTTATACTGATTAGGAGTTAACCGGAAGTAGAGGTAGGTAATCGCAACTAACGTTGGTCCCATATTGAGACTACTTGCCCCAACTAAGAAACTAAGTATCATCATTGCTAACGTAAAGAGCGTTAAATGCTTAGGACGATATTGCCACCGTAATGGTAACAAGTATAGTAAGCATAATAATGCTGGCCATAAAGCATACGTTGCCCCAGTTAACCACAAGACATTTTGCCCCCAGTCAGGTAAGAAGAACCATAAGAATAAGTAGGTAATGCCTAATACAAACACGTTAAGCTTTTTCAACGGATAAACCAACGCATTAATAACAATGCCGACCATTAAGAATATAATGGTATTTAACACGTTAAAAACAATTTTAGGAAAGAGCATTAATGTTTGTGCTAAGCCCTGACTTACAAATAAACCATTCCAAATTAAGGTATGGTTAATTAAGGAGTGACACCACTTCATAAAACTATTAATTTCTTGGGTGTGCCGACTTGGCCATTCAGATGTATAAACAAACCGGTTCAAAAAATCATTACCTGCATAACCAGTAACTTGGTTAAGGTGGAAGAATAATAAACCAGTAATGCCAAGCACAACAACAATGCCAAGCCAATTAATAATTTGATAGTATCGATTACGTTTCATAACAAAATCCTTTTTTTATTTGAAATTAACGAACCCATTTTTGGACAACATCCCGCCATGTATTAGCACTAATCATGGTCCGCCCCACTGGTTGGGTCAAGTCTGTATTAGGTGTTAAGACACTATTTACTAATGAAAAGGTGATAATGCCTTCATGCACTAAGAAGCGTTGCACGCGATCATTATATTCACCATATGGATAAGCAAAAAAGTGCCCATAACGATGTAAGTACGCATGCAATACTTTTTGAGAAGTATGATAGTCCTTTTGGAAAGTATGGTAGTTAGCATTTAAAGTTAAAACACCCTTATTATCTACTAAGTAGTGCATATTGTTAGTATGCAAGCCAAAAGTAACATCAGGATTCTTGGCCATTGTGTTAATTTGTGACCAGGTTGCTAAGGCTGTCCCACCATCATAATGACCAGTTTTACCAGTGATAACAAACACGGTGTAAGGGATGTGCCGTTTACTTAAAACATCATTAACATTTTCAGCAACGGTATTATCAAAGTCATCAAAAGTTAAAACAACATACTGATGATGCAATTTGGTTTGCGTAGTAACTAATTTAATGGCTTCGGCTAAGGGAATAATGCGCACGTGATGCTTTTGCAAATAATTAATTTCGGATATCAACGTTTTGGTTGAAATTTGGTATTCGTGCAATTGCGCATTATTAGAAATACTTTCAGCCAACTTATCATAAGCGTCATTCCGTAAAACCCGGTGGTAGCATAAAATTAAAATACCATTCTTATGCAGACTACTTTTATCAAGGTGACCTTTACTGATTTCGGTCTGAACATGATTAGCAGCAGCTGCTTTATAATATTGATTAGCACTAACGCCAACGGCTAATATTGAACAAATTAATATAAAAAAGAAATGCCAATGTTTTTTTATAAATTTCATATTAATCTTCTTATATTTATTATTTATTTACCTTGCATACTTATAGTGACGATACAAATTCCAAGCTAATCTTAAAAGAGCAATTGTAGCAATTAACGCAATAATTAACATAATAATCATTTCATTATTATGCAGAGTTACGGCGTTACAGTTAAACATGACAAACATATCAATGCAATTTTCGCTATGATCACCACTTAAGAACAACACTAAAACCGCAAAAATACTAATTTCTAGTAAATTACTAATCAGGACAACAATAAAATCACCACATAAATCAAGAAAGTGTTTAATCTTTTTAAGCATTGTTATACACCATTCCCACGATCAGAATTACCCCAGGCAGCAAACTTCTTCCGGTCAAAAACATGATAGAAGGCTGCAAAAGTTACAACAATGTTATTAAGCCAATAAGCATAGAAGAAAATTGGCAAGCATAACAAAATTTTAGGTGGGAATTTAACGATTTTACTATGAAAATTAATAAAACGGGATGCAACATAGAAAGCTAATGTAATTAAATAATAAGTAATTAAAATATCAATGTTTAACATTAAGTTTCTTTGAAAGAGGTATTCATCAATTAAACCAAATGCTGAGAAAGTAACTAAAAATACCCATGCATAACTGGCAATCATATCAAGACTTAGTAAACGGTTAGACCAGGTCATTTGGGGAATGCCATGAAAGTGTTTTGATAATACTTCCATTCCACCACGGGCCCAACGTACCCGCTGTCTTAAAAAGCCATGCAGGGTACCTGGTGCATAAATATAGCAAACCGCTTTAGGTTGGTAAGTGGCATAATAACCACGCCCATATAAACGCCACGTTGCGTCAATATCTTCAGTTAATGCTTCCGTACTCCAACCATTAATTTCATTAAGTGCACGGCGACTAAATAATGCTAATACACCAGAAACGGTATAAAGATGATTTGTAAAAAATGATTGTGCCCGTTTAATGAAGTCAATATTGGTAATATATTCCAAATATTGTAAGGCAGTAATCATATTTTTAACGTTTTTGATAACTGGCCGTCCAGTTACCGCAGCAATCTTCGGATCACTAATAATAGTATCAACCAGGTAGGCAATTGCATCAGGCGCAAATGTCGCATCAGCGTCAATACATAAAATATAATCAGCAGTACTTTGGACTAAAGCGACATTTAATGCATGGGCTTTACCTTGGTTATGATCCAAAGCAATGAGGTGAACATTATGATATTGTTTTTGCAAAGCCTGCATTGATTGTAAAGTATTATCCGTACTCTTATCATCAACCATGACAATGCGAAAATTAGGATACGTTTGTTGTTCTAATGAATCAACGGCTTCTTTGATCGTATCTTCTTCGTTATAACAAGCAACTACAACATCAACTGAAGGGTCATAAGTCCGTTTTCTTTGAATAGTAAAATGATTCCAAATCTGAAAGAACAATGTCCCAATAATCCAAACAATTGACATCACTACAGGATAGTACAATTCAAAGGCACCAATCATTCTAAGCTATTATCTCCCTTAACAAAAATTTAATACTATTAATACACTAATAAACAATATAATGCGATTGCTTATACTATGTCAATACTACTTATTAATATTAATAATTGCATTAGTTTAATATTATCTAAGCATTATTATTATAAAAAAATAGAACTTACTATTATTAACTTAACAGTAAGTTCTATTACTAAGTTAGTTATATTATATTAATTACCATTCATAATTAGTTGGATCTTGTAAGCCCCGTCCTGTTGCCTTATCAAGCAAGATTCGTTGTTCAAAGTGGGCAACATTATATTTAGTAGCGGTTACCATATCAGGGTTAACTGATACATAATCAATACCACTTTGAATTAAGAATTCCGTAAATTGTGGGTATTCTGATGGTGTTTGACCACAAATACCAACGGTTTTACCATCATGATGTGCAACGGTAATCAAATGACGAATGGCCCGTTTGATAGCTAAGTTCCGTTCATCAAACAATGGGGCAACAGTATCATTGTTCCGGTCACATCCCAAGATTAACATGGTTAAATCATTAGAACCAATTGAATAACCATCAACATACTGGTTAAATTGGTCAGCTAAAATAATGTTTGATGGGATTTCAGCCATCATATAAACCTTAAAATCAGCATTCCGTTCTAAGCCAGCTGCTTGCATCAAGGCTGTTACTTTTTGAATTTCGCTGACTTCACGAACAAATGGCACCATGACATTAAGGTTCTTTAAGCCATAGTAGTTCCGAACTTTTTTAACCGCTGCTAATTCAAGCTTAAAACCTTCAACATACTTTGGATCATAGTAACGAGAAGCACCACGCCAACCTAATAAATCAGCTGGTTCATGTGGTTCATAGTTTTCGCCACCCTTAAGATGCCGGTATTCACCTGACTTAAAATCAGAGAAGCGTAATACGACAGGCCGTGGGGCAAAGGCACGAGCAACCTTACTAATACCATCAGCTAACATATCAATAGCTTTTTGGCATCCCCGTTGGCAATCATGTAAAGGGGATGTTCATGAATATAACTAGTCCATAAGAATTCTTCACGAATTAAGCCAACCCCATCAGCTGGTAAAGTAGCGTATTTTTCGGCAAGTTCAGGATTACCAAGGTTCATCATTACCCGCGTTGCGGTTGGAATTATGAGT
Source organism: uncultured Lactobacillaceae bacterium (assembly GCA_963926925.1). Lineage (GTDB taxonomy): Bacteria > Bacillota > Bacilli > Lactobacillales > Lactobacillaceae > Paralactobacillus_A. Next base: position 3,318 of record CAWUZD010000007.1, on the reverse strand, counting down.
GGGGTAGCAGCTGGTTGTGATGTATTAGTTTGTTCATGGTTATTACCAACTAAATCATTGACTTTGCCGTTGTAAACAATACCGTTCTTAGCATCAACCGTTACAATTTGGCCTGTTTTAAGGGTTGCAACGGCTGAAGTGCCAAGACTATTCGCACCAACAAGACATGGGATTTGCATTTCCCGAGAGACAATGGCGGCATGACTAGTCATCCCACCATTATCAGTAATGATAGCCGCAGCCTTTTGCATTGCTGGTACCCAGTCAGGTGAAGTCATTTTAGTGACTAAAATTTCACCAACCTTAAATTCATCAATGTGCTTTGGATCATCAATCACATGAACGGCACCACTTGCAACACCAGGACTAGCAGGTAAGCCCCGCAATAAGATTTGCTTTTCATTAGTAGTTTTCCGTTTAGACCAGACAGTTTCAGGGCGAGCTTGCACCATCCAGAGTTTATTTTGCTTATCAAGTGCCCATTCGGTATCAACGCAGCAACCATAATGAGCTTCGATTTGCTTACCATATTGTGCTAATGTTAAAACTTGTTCATCAGTTAAGACCGGTTGGTTAACCTTATCAGGACTAACTTGTTGTTCTGTAACGCCGCCATCAGGATTACGGGTTAACATCACTTTTTTAGCCGCAATCGTATGGGCAATAATCTTCATAGTGTCTTTATCGACAATCCAGTCATCTGGAGTAACAACACCTTGAACATTATATTCACCTAAGCCCCAAATGCCATCAATCATAATTTGAGAATCATCACCATTAGCGACATTGAGAGTAAACATGATTCCTGAAGAAACTGATTGCACCATCATTTGCACAGCAGCGGAAAGAGCAACGCGTTCTTGCGGGAAGTTTTGCTTAGCCCGGTAATAAATCGCCCGGTCAGTGAAGAGAGATGCAAAGCATTCTTTAATTTTAGCAATAACTTCATCAGCACCCTTAACATTCAAATATGTATCTTGTTGACCAGCAAATGAGGCATCGGGTAAATCTTCAGCCGTTGCACTGGAACGGACTGCTACTGCGGGATTCTCTTGGTGCATTCGGGTTGCTAATTTTTGATAAGCAGCTGCAAATTCTTGTGCCAAATCAGCAGGCATTGTTGCATGCATAATCGTTGTTCTAATTTTTTTGCCAATTGTATGTAATTGTTCCGTATCTTCAATATCAGTTAATTGCTTTAAGAGTTGGTTAACTTGATCATTGACGCCGCTAGCATCCATAAAGTGACGGTAGGCGTGGACTGTTGTTGCAGAGCCATAAGGGAACGGGAACCTTAACTTGGGATGTTAATTCGCCCAATGAAGATGACTTACCACCAACTAATTCCACATCACTGCGGTTTAATTCATCAAACCATAAAATATTACGTTCATTACGTTCAGTCATAGATAATTGCTTCCTTTAAGTTTAAAAATAATCACCGTGGTGATCGATTTTTATTTTAAATAAAATTTTGATTTGTGTAAAATAAAATAACTTTTTATCTTTTAAAAAATCTTACTTTTAATTAAAAACGTTGATATATCAACGTTTTTAAAAAATATCAATGTATATTTTGTATACTAATTGTAAATATTATGTATATAAATTTTGCAAAAATGGTTAATTTTATCAGTTTAAAAATAATTTGCATATAATAAAAGTAAGGAGGAATTTTATTATGAAAGATGCGGTTATTATTATTGATATGGTTAATGATTTTGTGACTGGTAAGTTTAAAAACGAACGAGCACAAAAAATCATCCCAGCAACACAACAATTGATTAATAAAGCTCACGCTAACAACGTGCCAGTAATTTATTGCTCTGATGCTCATTTACCAAAGGACTTTGAATTGAGCATCTGGGGTGAACATTGCATGAAAGGAACATGGGGTGCACAAGTTGTGCCCGAATTATCACCCCAAAAGCAAGATTATACATTGCATAAACGGACTTATTGTGCCTTTTTCCAAACTGGTCTTGATAGTTTATTACGCGAATTACAAGTTGAAAACATTATCTTAAGTGGGGTAGTTACTAACATTTGTGTTATTAACAGTGCCGCTGCTGGTTTCTTTAATGGTTATCATGTCATTGTGCCACCAGAAACAACCGATTCAACGACTGCCGAAGCAACCCAAGCTAGTTTAGACTATATGCAACATAACTATGCTGCCCAAATTATGCCATTGACTGATGTTTTTCAACGTTGGGAATAATTAAGAATTTATTAAATTATCAGTAAACTATGTATATTTAGTGTGATACTTGCTACAACTTACTTAATCTTAAGCAAGGAGTAGTTGCTATGTTTACTGATTTACAAAACAAAGTTGCAGTAATTACCGGTGGTTCGAAAGGACTCGGTAATGCAATTGCCAAGCGTTTTGGCAAAGAAGGGATGAATGTCGTCGTTAACTATCATTCCGATGCAGCCGGTGCGCAAAATGCTGTAGCTAGTGTTATTGCCGCTGGTGGTAAGGCAGTGGCTGTACAAGCTGATATTGCTACTGAAGCCGGCAATCAAAAATTACTAACAACAGCGTTAGAACATTTTGGGGATGTGGATGTATGGGTTAATAATGCCGGCATGGAAAATCCTCATAATACACATGAATTATCATTAGCTGATTGGCAACGGGTAATTGATGTTAATTTAACAGGCGTCTTTTTAGGTGCTAAAACAGCATTAGCTTATTTTGTTAATAAGCATAAGCCGGGTAACATTATTAACATGTCATCAGTTCATGAACAAATCCCATGGCCAACATTTGCACATTATGCTGCTAGTAAGGGTGGTGTTAAGCTGTTTACCCAAACTATTGCTATGGAATATGCGCCACAAAATATCCGTGTCAATGCGATTGGACCAGGTGCAATTAATACACCAATTAATGCTGAAAAGTTTGCTGACCCGCAGCAATTACAGACAACAATTGATATGATTTCGATGCAGCGAATTGATAATCCAGTAGAAGTAGCTGCCGCTGCTGCTTGGTTAGCATCGACAGAATCAAGCTATGTTACTGGTATTACCTTAATGGTTGATGGCGGGATGGTCCTTTATCCCGCTTTCCAAGGTGGTAAAGGTTAATGATAACAATAAAAAAAGAGGGCATGATGTCCTCTTGAAAGATATATTAAGATGGGATGAGCATGACAATTAATCAATATTTAATATATCTTCCATATTCAATATATCATATTTTTATATAAAATTATTAATATATTGTTTAAAAAAAGCTGTGTAGCGATGCTACACAGCTTTTTTAGTCACTAGTTAAGGTTTAACATAGCCATAGCCTTCAGCTTCACG
>CAWUZD010000006.1:0-31483 GCA_963926925.1 uncultured Lactobacillaceae bacterium | reverse complement strand
TCGTAATTTATCATTAGCACAAAAAACCAAAATTGAAAAAGCAAAATTAACTGGGATTTACTTTATGCAAACACCTTCACGTTTATATCCAAATGGTGTTTTTGCATCTCATGAAGTTGGTTTAGCACAACCATCAAGTAGAGATGAAACTGATCCTACTAATAAGCTAGTTGGAATTATGGGTATTGAAAAATACTTTAATAAACAATTAACTGGTAAAAATGGTTATGTCGAAAATATTCGTGATAATTTTGGATATAACATTTCTGACAATCCAATCACTAAAACCAAGGCTAAGAATGGTGATAATGTTTACTTAACCTTAGATTCTCATTTAGAGACTTATACTGAAAGCTTAATGAGTAAAGTTCAAAAAGTAGCTGATCCAGTTGAATTAAATGCTGTAGTTATGGATGCTAAAACTGGTCAAATTTTAGCTGTTGCCCAACGGCCATCATTTAATCCGATGACCCGTGAAGGCCTAGATAAAATGTGGCGTGATTCTTTGATAGCTGATACTTATGAACCTGGTTCAGTTATGAAGATATTAACCTTAGCTGCTGCGATTAATACGGGAACATATAATCCTAATGAATTATATGATTCTGGTTCAATTAAAGTTGGTACTTCGACGATTAAGGACTGGCAAACGAGTGGTTGGGGCGTAATTCCTTTGAAACAAGCCTTTCCACGTTCAAGTAATGTTGGTTTTGTGCATATTGAACAAGCTTTAGGAGCACAAAATTGGTTTAATTATATGTGCAAGTTTGGTTTAGGTAAGAAGACTGGCATTCAACTTCCAGGCGAATTAGCCGGTAGTATTCAGTTCAAAAGTCCAGTTGACCAAGCAGTAACTTCATTTGGTCAAGGTGTTAATGTAACCATGGTACAAATGCTTCAAGCAGTTAGTGCTGTTGCTAATAATGGTGCCATGCTTAAACCGCAAATTGTTAGCAAGATTGTTGATCCTAATACTGGTAAAACAACTTACTATCGTCCTAAAGTTGTTGGTCATCCAATTACACCAACAACGGCGAAAAAAGTGTTAAGTGCCATGCAAGAAGTTGTTAACGAACCATATGGTACTGGTCGTGCTTATAAAATTTCTGGGCAAAAAATTGCCGTAAAAACCGGGACAGCGCAAATTGCTAATCCTAACGGCGGTGGTTATTTAACTGGTGATAAAAATTATATTTTCTCAGTAATGGGAATTGCACCAGCTAATAATCCACGTTATGTGGTTTATATTACGATGAAGCAACCACGTTACTTCTATGACAACGACACTTCAGCAACGAAGACATTAGCTTTGATTTTCAAACCATTGATGAAACATTTATTATCAATGGCAGAAACAAGCAACAAGCAATTAACTGAAGTAAAAATGCCTTCAGTTATTAATAAATCAACTAGTGCAGCTACTAAACAGTTGCAAAAGGATGGTTTAACTGTAAGTACCATTGGTACTGGCAATACAATTGTGCAACAATTACCATTACCAGGTGAAACATTGTTGAAACAACAACGTGTATTGTTATTAACAAATGGTGCAATGACTATGCCTGATACTAAGGGATGGTCCAAGGATGATGTCATGAAGTTAAGCGAAATTACAGGTGCACCAATTAAAATTAATGGTGATGGCTACGTAGTTTCACAAAGCTTAACGCCAGGCGCATTAATGAAATCAGCTAAACAAATTACTATTACTTTGAAACAACCTAATTAAAGGAGAATATAAATTATGCAATTGACACAAATGTTAATTACATTAGTAACCAGTTTTGCAATTACAGTTATCGTAATGCCATTATGCATTGGCTATTTTCGGATGCATAAAGAAGGCCAAACCATTCGTGGTGAAGGTCCTAAGTGGCATGCTAAGAAAAACGGCACCCCAACGATGGGTGGCATTGTTTTCTTAATTGCTGCTATTTTGGTTAGTTTAATTGTTGGCTTTAGCATTCATCAAATTACTAATAACTTTTTAATTACAATTTTTATTACCGTTTTATACGGGTTATTAGGCTTTTTAGATGATTTTATTAAAGTATCACATAAGCAAAACCTTGGCTTAAAGGCATGGCAAAAGATGCTTGGTCAAATTATTGGTGGGATAATTTTCTTACTTGTTTACTTCTACGATGGTGGTGACCACACACTTAATGTGGGACCATTTAGTATTCATTCAAGCGTCATTTATATAATTTTTGCGTTATTCTGGCTAATTGGCTTTTCTAATGCAGTTAATTTAACTGATGGTTTGGATGGTTTAGTAGCAGGGTTAGGTATCATTTCGTTTGGAACTTACGCCATTATTAGTTATCACCAACAACAATATCCATTGTTGATTATCTGTTTAGCAATTATTGGTGGTTTGGCAGGTTTCTTAATCTTCAATCATAAACCAGCAAAGATTTTTATGGGGGATGTTGGTTCCCTAGCTCTAGGTGGTACTTTAGCTGCAATTTCATTATTATTACATCGTGAATTTTCATTATTACTAATTGGTTTTATTTATGTAGTTGAAACCATGAGTGTTATCTTACAAGTTGGTTACTTCAGAGCAACCGGTAAGCGTTTGTTTAAGATGAGTCCAATTCATCATCATTTTGAAATGTTAGGTTGGTCTGAATGGCGCATTGATATTACTTTTTGGTTAATTGAATTATTATGTTGCGCCTTCTACTTATGGGTATTTTTATAAAATTTAAGGAGTAATAATTGCGATGAAACAAATAACTACTTATCAAAATAAAAAAGTATTAGTTTTGGGACTTGGTGAAAGTGGTGCTAATGTTGCCAAGCTTTTACATAAATTAGGTGCGCAAGTAACAGTTAATGATCTTAAAAAATTTGCCGATGATGATCCAACTATTGTTGGTTTAGAAAAATTAGGTATCAAGGTAATTACCGGTCATCATCCGACTGAAATTTTAGATGATGGTTTTCAATATTTAGTTAAGGATCCAGGAATTCGCTATGATAATCCTATGATTGTCAAGGCTGAAGCTAATCATATTCCTGTAATTAGTGAACCTGAAGTAGCCTTTGAAGCTTCATCAGCACCTTGGATTGGAATTACTGGTAGTAATGGTAAAACCACAACTACAACCATGATTACCTTAATGCTTAATAAAGATCGGCAAAAAGGTCATGCTTATGCTGATGGTAATATTGGTGTTTCTACTAGTAAAATTGTGCAAGAAGCTACTAGTGATGATGTAATGGTTACAGAATTATCTAGTTTTCAATTAGTAGGTACTACTAAGCTTCGTCCTCATATTGCAGTTATTACTAATATTTATTCAACTCATCTTGATTATCATGGTGATCGGCAACATTATGTAGCTGCTAAAATGAAAATTACCGCTAACCAAACGCCTGATGATTACTTAGTGATTAATTGGGATAATGAGGAATGGCGTGAATTAAGTAAACAAACCCATGCGCAAGTAATCCCATTTTCTGCTAAGGATTTAAGCGAAAAGGGTGCATATTTGAAAGATAATATTTTGTATTTCCAAGGCGAACCAATTATTCATGCGGATGAAATTAAAGTTCCTGGTGAACAAAATGTTGAAAATGCATTAGCTGCCATTGCTGTTGCAAAATTAATGGGACAAACTAACCAAGCAATTGTCGATGTTCTCGAAACATTTGCTGGTGTTAAACATCGGGTTCAATTTGTTACTGAATATCAAAAGCGGCGTTTTTATAATGATTCTAAGGCAACTAACGTTATGGCAACTGAAGTTGCGCTTCGTTCATTTAAACAATCAGTTATTTTATTAGCAGGTGGTCTTGATCGTGGTAATGGTTTTGATGAATTAATTCCATCACTTCGTCAACATGTTAAGGCAATTATTTTATTTGGCCAAACTGCTAATAAGCTTGCTGAAACGGCTAAGAAAGCTGGTATTAAAGTAATTAAGTTTGCTGAACGAGCAGGTGCAGCCGTACCAATTGCTTATCAATTAAGTGCGCCTGGCGATGTTATTTTACTTTCACCAGCATGTGCTAGTTGGGATCAATATCCACATTTTGAAGTTCGTGGTGATGAATTTATTGATGCCGTTCATCAATTAATCGCTGATAAGGAGAAAAAATAGTATGCGTGTAATAATTTCTGGTGGTGGCACTGGTGGTCATATTTATCCAGCATTAGCTTTAATTGAACGTTTACGTGAGCGTCAGTTACTTGATGATGTTTTATATGTTGGTACAAAACGTGGGTTAGAATCACGGATTGTGCCTGATCATCACATTCCATTTACTACACTTGAAATTCAAGGCTTTAAACGTTCATTATCATTAGATAATTTAAAAACAATTGAATTATTTTTAAAGAGTGTGCGCCAAGCTAAAAAAATAATTCAAGATTTTAAGCCTGATATTGTGATTGGTACTGGTGGATATGTATGTGCTGCTATTGTTTATGAAGCACATCGTTTACATATTCCTACTATTATTCATGAACAAAATTCTGTTGCTGGCATTACTAATAAGTTTTTGTCACATTTTGTTGATAAAGTTGCTATTACTTTTCCGGAAGTAGCACATGATTTTCCTAAACATAAAGTTGTCTTGACAGGAAATCCGCGGGCCCAACAAGTAGCAGCAATGCAACCTAATGATAAGCTAAGTGAATATGGTCTTAATTCTAAATTGCCAACAGTGCTAATTATTGGTGGTAGCCGTGGTGCTGAACGCATTAATCAAGCTTTTGTTGAAGCAGCACCAGCATTTACTAATCGGGTTTATCAAGTTCTTTTTGCAACCGGACAGGTCCACTTTCAAGATGTTGCCAAACAATTACGTGATATTCATCTTACTAATAATGTTAAAGTGGTTCCGTATATTGATAATATGCCAACTATTTTGCCTGATTTAGCTGCAATTGTTAGTCGCGCTGGTGCAACCAGTTTGGCTGAAATTACGGCTTTAGGAATTCCATCAATTTTGATTCCTAGTCCATATGTAACTAATAATCATCAAATGAAAAATGCGATGAGTTTGGTTAAAAATGATGCGGCTTTGATGATTACTGAAGATGATTTAACTGGCGCAACATTGTTAGCTAATACTGATAAGTTAATGCAAGATGGTCAATTGCGCCAACAAATGGGTAATCGTGCGCGTAGGTTAGGTTATCCCGATGCTGCTGATCGTATTATTAAAATTATGCAACAACTTGTTCATTAATATTGGAGGGTACATAAATGACATTTTGGTCACGTAAAAAGTCTCAAGAATCAGAAGATGATAATTTAACACCATGGGAAAAATATCAACGTGATCATCAAGCTAAGAATGCCCATCATGCGAAACATAATAAGAAGGCAACTTTAACTAATAAATTACCACAATTAAAGAAACGCCTTGCGCATCGTATTAAGGTAAATTTAATAATAATTGTAAGTACGCTAGCTTTGGCTAGCTTATTTTTGATTTATTTAATTACACCACTAAGTCGTGTTAACGTAATTAGTGTTACTGGCGAACAAACAGTTGCTATTCAAAAGATTATTGATGCAAGTGGTATTAATCACTATACGAATGTGATTACAACTTTAGTACGTAAACAACAAATTGCTAAACAAATTACCACAGAATTGCCACGAATTGAAACGGCTACTATTAATTTGAATGGCATTAATAATTTGAATATTAAGGTTAAGGAATATCCATTAGCTGGTTACCAAACGACCAAAAATGGTTATTATGCAATTTTGATGAATGGTAAAGTAATTCATCAGTTAATTAATAAACCAATTGGTAATTACCCATTGTTTGATAACTTTACTAATAGTAAGTATCTTGCCATGATGATTGATGCTTATGAAAAAATTCCTAGCAAAATTCGGAATAGTATTTCTGAAATTAAATATCAAAGTCAAAAAGATAATCCTTATCAAATAATTATCTTTATGAATGATGGTAATGAAATTATTGGCGATATGCGTACCATCAGTAGTAAGATTACTTATTACCCACAAATTGCAGGGCAATTAAAAGAAAAGAGTGTCATTGATTTAGAAGTAGGTGCTTTTTCATATCCATTATCTGATATTAAAAAAGAATCAAGTATTGATGAAAGTAGTTCATCAACTAAGACATCCACTAAGAAAGATAATAGTAAATCAAGCTCGACAACTAAATCGTCAACTAAGGATACTTCATCATCACAAAAAGATAATTAATTAAATAATTAAGCCTAAAAATGGTCTTTTTTTAATAAGTTCAAATGTGCTAAAATGACATTAAGTGTTAAATTTTGTACTGCAGTTAAGGAGGTCCCTGTTTTTATGGGAAAATCAGGCATTTATGTCGGACTTGACGTTGGAACCACCTCAATAAAAGTCATTGTTGCCGAATATGTAAAGGGACAAATGAATGTTATTGGAGTGGGCAGTGAACGTTCTGAAGGCCTAAGCCGCGGTGTAATCGTCGATATTGATAAGACTGTTGCTGCTATAAAAAGTGCGGTTCATCAAGCAGAACAAAAAGCGAACATTGAAATTAATGAAGTAGTTGCTGGTATTCCAGCGACAATGCTTCAAATTGAACCCGTTCAAGGGATGATTAAAGTTGATGATCAAGCACGTGAAATCAGCTCTGATGATGTACGTGAAGTAGCTGCGGCTGCTTTAGTACGTAACTTACCACCTGAACGCGAAATTATTAATTTAATTCCTGATGAATTTATTGTTGATGGTTTCGATGGTATCAAAGATCCTCGTGGTATGATCGGTGTTCGTTTAGAAATTCATGGTATTTTATTTACAGCGCCAAAGACAATTATTCATAATACTGAAAAATGTATTGAAAAAGCTGGTTTGCGAATTAAAACATTTGCAATTAATCCATTGGCATTAGCCCAATTAGCATTATCAGAAGGTGAACGTGACTTTGGGACAGTGTTAATTGATTTGGGCGGCGGACAAAGTACAGCGTCAGTTATTCATGATAATAAATTAAAATTTACAACTGTTGATCAAGAAGGCGGCGAATATATTACCAAAGATATTTCCGTCGTTTTGAATACTTCATTTGAAAATGCTGAAAAAGTTAAACGTGATTATGGTGTTGCGCTTGCTAGTGAAGCATCTGAATCAGAAACTTTTCCAGTTAAAATTGTCGGTCAAGATCAACCGAAGATGATTTCTGAACAATACCTTGCTGAAATTATCGAAGCGCGTTTAACGCAAATTTTTGATCGTTTAAATCATGCTTTGCAAAGTGTTAATGCATTGAATTTACCAGGTGGCATTATTATGACTGGTGGCGTTACTGCTTTACCAGGAATTACTGATTTAGCAAGTAGCATTTTTAAACGTTCAGTTAAATTATATATCCCTAACCAAATGGGATTACGTCATCCATCATTCTCACAAGCATTGAGTTTGATTAAATATGCAACTCAATTAACTGAAGTTGACATGATTGTGGCAAGTGCATTACCAGTTAATGCTAATAATGTGCTTGATAATATCATGAAAACTAATAATGCCCAAGCATTAACAGATGATAATGATGAATATCACGAACCTGTTAAAGAAAAGAAACCAAAGAAGAAAGTAAACAAGAGTGGTTTACGTCATTGGTTTGATTCATTTTTTGATTAAAAATGAATAAATACGGATATGAAAGGAAACAGACGAATGGAATTTTCATTAGATTCAAAGCAAAATTCTGGCGCAGTAATTAAAGTAATCGGCGTCGGCGGTGGTGGCGGTAATGCTGTTAACCGTATGATTGAAGAAGACGTTAAAGGCGTTGACTTTATTGTAGCCAATACTGATGTGCAAGCTTTAGAAGCATCAAAGGCCGAAACAAAAATTCAATTAGGACCTAAATTAACTCGTGGGTTAGGTGCTGGTTCTAATCCTGAAATTGGTCAAAAAGCTGCTGAAGAAAGTGAAGAAACAATTGCACAATCACTTGAAGGTGCAGATATGGTCTTTGTTACTGCTGGTATGGGTGGCGGTACTGGTACTGGTGCTGCTCCAGTTGTTGCTAAAATTGCTAAGGATGCTGGTGCCTTAACTGTTGCTGTAGTAACTCGTCCATTTACTTTTGAAGGACCTCGTCGTGCTAAGTATGCAACTGAAGGTATTGCTGAATTAAAACAACATGTTGATACAGTAGTTGTAATTGCTAATGATCGTTTATTAGAAATGGTTGATAAGAAGACCCCAATGATGGAAGCCTTCCATGTAGCTGACAATATCTTAAGACAAGGTGTTCAAGGTATTTCAGACTTAATTACATCACCAGGTTACGTTAACTTGGACTTTGCTGATGTTAAAACAGTGATGGAAAACCAAGGTTCTGCTTTAATGGGTATTGGTTCTGCTAATGGCGAAAACCGTGCTATCGAAGCAACTAAGAAGGCTATTTCTTCACCATTACTTGAAGTTTCAATTGATGGGGCTCAACAAGTATTATTAAATATTACTGGTGGTCCAGATTTATCATTATTTGAAGCTCAAGATGCATCTGATACAGTTCGTGAAGCAGCATCCGATGATACTAATATCATCTTTGGTACATCAATTAATGAAGATTTAGGCGATGCAGTTGTTGTAACTGTTATTGCAACTGGTATTGATCCTGATAAAAATTCACGGTCACGGCGTAATGTAAATCATAACGCTCGTCCAACAGCAACTACTAATACAACAAATAATGCTCATTCTGCTGCACCAACTAGTGCTGCTCCTGAACATCATAATAATGACCCATTTGGTAATTGGGACATGCGGCGTGAACCATCAAGTCGGGTAACTGACAATCAAAATCGTAGTTTCGACAATGTTGAAAAGAAAGATTTTGATATTTTCCAACGGAGTGATAATTCTGCAAGTGATGGTAATGATAACAATGATGTCCCACCATTTTTCAAACACCGTCGGTCATAATTTTTGCTTAAATGTGTGTAAATGTTTAATAATCTGAGAAGAAGGGAAGGCAATATGATGGCTAGTAATTTTTTATCTAAATTTTTAGGTATGGATAACTCAGAAGAAACTGAAGTGCCTGAATCTCAGATGGAAGAAGAAAATAATACAGTGCAATTACATGCAAATAATGCACGTTATAATTCTAATAAGGTGATTTCAATGAACACACCAACTTCACAACATGCTGCTAATAAAATTGTGATTTTTGAACCACGGATTTATTCAGATGCTAAGGAAGTAGGTAATCATTTATTAAATAATCGTGCTGTTGTGGTTAACTTTGACCACATTGATGCTATGCAAGCACGGCGTATTATTGATTTCTTAACAGGCGCAGTTTTTGCAATAAATGGTGAAATTAAGCGGATTGGTGATCAAATTTTTCTTTGCACTCCCGCTAATTTCGAAATTGATGGTAATTTAACACAAATTGTTGGTAATCATTCACAAGATGATGATTTAGATGATTTAAATTAATATACAATAACTACGCTATAAGGGGATATTAATGTTTTTATATGTAGTTTCACAAACAATTAATTGGTTAATTAATTTGTATATGTTTGCAATTGTTATTTTTGCAGCATTAAGTTGGTTTCCACGTGCAGCCAATTCACGTTTTGGACGATGGATTGAAAGCATTGTAGCACCATACTTAAATATTTTTAGACGTTTTATCCCGGCAGTTTTTGGTATTGATTTTTCACCAATGATTGCAATTTTTGTGTTAATAATTGCTGATAATCTTTTAATTAGTATAGTTAATCACATTTAATAGATAGTTAATTACATAAAAATAGTAAGTGAGTTGGTTATCTATGTTATGATTTATTTAGTGAGGTAAGTTAACTTTTGGTAAATGATAATGTTTATCAACATTTTAGAAAAAGTGAAGCATCATTTATTGATCAAGCTGATGAATGGATTGAAACAGCTAGTCAACAGTATCGGCCTTATTTGACCGATTACTTAGATCCACGACAACAGTATATTGTCCATTCATTACTTGGAACACATAATGATATTAAGTATCATTCTTTTGGCGGTTATGCTAGTGCAGAACGCCAACGTGTTTTGTTAGCACCTGACTATTTAGATCCCACTGTTGATGATTATGAAATTCAGGTTATCACAGTGAATTATCCAAGTAAATTTGCTGATTTGACACATAGTCAAATTATGGGAACCTTATTTAATATGGGTCTCCAAACCCAAGTTTTTGGTGATATTATTGGCGATGGTTTAACCTGGCAATTCTTTACTGAAAAAAGTATTGCCGCGTATGTGATTGATCAAATTGATCACATGGGACGGATTAAAGTTCACCTTGAACCAACAGCATTATTACAAATCATTGTTCCTAACAATGATTGGCAAGATGAAAATGATTTGGCTAGTTCAATGCGTTTAGATGCAATTGTTGCAACTGTTTATCACATTTCGCGGCAACGAGCTAAATTGCTGATTGATAATCAAAAAGTAAAGTTGAATTGGCAAATTTGTGATAAGCCAGATACTGAAATAGCTGTTTCTGATGTTATTTCAGTACGTGGTTTTGGACGAATTCAATTAAGTAGTATTGAGGGACAAACTCGTAAAGATAAATATAGATTAGCTTTGCGGGTATTAAGAAAATAAACGTTATATTGGAGGAAAAATTCATGGCACTTACTCCTTTAGACATTCATAATAAAGAATTTAATTTGCGGATGCGTGGTTATGATCAAGACCAAGTTAATGACTTTTTGGAACAAGTTGTTAAAGATTATGAAGCTGTTCTAAAAGAAAATGATGAATTACAAAAGAAAGTAAAGGCTAACGAAGAAAAGTTAACATACTTTACTGATTTAAAGGATGCATTAAACCAATCAATTATTGTTGCACAAGAAGCGGCTGATAAGGTAAAAACTAATGCACAAAAAGAAGCCGATATTATTCAACAAAGTGCTGAAAAGAATGCTCAAGAATTGTTAAATGATGCAACTGAAAAATCAAATCGTATTTTAGAAGAAGCATCACAAAAAGCACGGCAAATTACAGTTCAAACTGATGATTTGAAGAAGCAAGCTCGAATTTTCAGACAACGTCTCCAAGTAATGTTAGAATCACAACTTGAAGTTGTTAAGAGTCCTGAATGGAATGAACTTCTTAAACAAGATGACGACATGGATCAATTCCAAGACAACACAATTTATGGTTCAATGAGCAATGACAATGTCATTGATAGTGAAGCAACTAGTGATTCATCATATTCAACTCAAGCATCTGATCAAACAAGTGATGCTAATTCAGCTGAATCAGTAACAACCGTTGTCTTTCCAGATGATCCAGACTCAATCGAATAACATTAACGATATTATTAAGAACACAATTTAATTATATTAAGCAATTACAGCGAACTGATGAGGGTGAAAGGTCAGTATTGCGATAATTAAATTATCATCTTAAGAGTATATGACTGAAATAGTAGTAAGTTGTATCGGGCAATGACCGTTATCTCATTTTAAGGAATACTTTTTAACAAGTATTTGAATTTAGGTGGTACCACGAAGATCTCGTCCTATGATTGAGGTCTTTTTTTATTATTAATTTTAAATATTAGAAAGGGCAATTATTTATGCGAATTAAAGATACGCTTAATATGGGCAAAACAGCTTTTCCAATGCGTGGTAGTTTGCCAACTCGTGAAGTTGAATGGCAAAAAGCATGGGAAGAAAACCATCTTTATGAACAACGTCAAAAATTAAATGAAGGGAAACCAACATTTATTTTGCATGATGGTCCACCATTTGCGAATGGTAATATTCATATGGGCCATGCTATGAATAAGATTAGTAAGGATATTATTGTTCGTTATAAATCAATGAGTGGTTATCGGGCACCATTTGTACCTGGTTGGGACACTCACGGTTTACCAATTGAACAACAATTGGCTAAACAAGGAATTAATCGTAAGACCATGGATCTTCCTGAATATCGGGAATTGTGCCGTCAATATGCGATGAATGAAATTAACAAACAACGGAATGATTTCAAACGTTTAGGTATTTCTGCTGATTGGGATCATCCATATATTACCTTGCAACCAGCATATGAAGCTGAAGAAATTCGCTTGTTTGGTAAAATGGCGCAACGTGGCTTAATTTATAAAGGTAAAAAACCAGTTTACTGGTCATGGTCATCTGAATCAACATTAGCCGAAGCTGAAGTTGAATATCATGATGTTAAGTCACCATCAATGTATGTTGCTTTTAAAGTAGTTGATGGTAAAGGCTTATTAGATAATGATACTTCATTCATTATTTGGACCACTACACCATGGACAATTCCTGCTAATGAAGGGATTGCTGTTAACCCACGTTTTGATTATGTTCAAGTATTAGCTGATGGTCATAAGTATGTAGTTGCTGCCAAAATGCTTGATAAAGTTAAGGATGCATTAGGTTGGGATTCAGTTGAAGTATTGCAAACCTTAAAAGGTACACAATTAGAAAACATGACTGCTCAACATCCTCTTTATGATCGGACATCATTAGTAATTTTAGCTAATCATGTTACTTTAGATGCTGGTACAGGTTTAGTTCACACTGCACCTGGTCATGGTGAAGATGACTACAATGCTGGTGTTAAGTATCATTTACCAGTTTTATCAGTAGTAGATGCTAAAGGATACATGACTAAGGATGCTCCAGGCTTTGAAGGCGTCTTTTATGATGATGCTAATAAAATGGTTAGTGAAGCTTTAAAGAAGAATGGTTCATTATTGAAATTATCATTCTTTACGCACAGCTATCCACATGATTGGCGGACTAAGAAACCAGTTATTTTCCGTGCTACTACCCAATGGTTCGCATCAATTGATAAGATTCGGCAAGAAATTTTAGATGAAATTGCAAACATTTCATTTATGCCTGAATGGGGTAAAACACGGCTTGCTAACATGATTAAAGATCGTGGTGACTGGGTAATTTCACGGCAACGTGCTTGGGGTGTGCCATTACCAATTTTCTATGCTGAAAATGGGGATGCCATTATCACACCTGAAACAATTGAACATGTTGCTGAATTGTTTGCTAAATATGGTTCAAGTGTATGGTTCAAACGGAATGCCAAGGAATTACTTCCTGAAGGCTTTACTTATTCAGGTTCACCTAATGGTAAGTTTACTAAGGAAAAGGATATTCTTGATGTTTGGTTTGATTCTGGTTCATCTCATCAAGCTGTATTAAAACAACGGCCATGCTTATCATTCCCTGCTGATTTATACTTAGAAGGTTCTGATCAGTTCCGTGGTTGGTTTAATGCTAGCTTAATTACCAGCACTGCTATCAATGATGCTGCACCATACCGCGCAATTGTTTCACAAGGCTTTACCCTTGATGGCAAAGGCCGCAAGATGAGTAAATCATTAGGTAATACCATTGCTCCAGATAAAGTTATCAAACAAATGGGTGCCGAAATTATCCGTTTGTGGGTAACAACGGTTGATACTTCTGCTGATGTACGGGTTTCAATGGAATCATTCAAACAAACCTCAGAAACTTACCGGAAGATTCGGAATACAATGCGGTTTATGTTAGCTAATACAGCTGACTATGACCCAAATACTAACCGTGTTGCTTATGATGAATTAACATCCGTTGATAAGTACATGGAAGCACGTTTGAATCAAGTATTAGCAACTAGTTTGGCTGCATATGAAAAGTATGATTTTGTAACTGTTCAAAAGACAGTAGTTTCATTCTTAGTCAATGACTTATCTGCTTTCTACTTAGATTTCGCTAAAGACGTTATCTATATTGATGCTAAAGATGATCATCAACGGCGGGCAATGCAAACCGTAATGTATGATACTTTGGTAACATTAACGAAGTTATTGACACCAATCATGCCACACACTACTGAAGAAATTTGGAGCTACTTGCATGAACCAGAAAGTTATGTACAATTAGCAGAAATGCCAGAAGTTACTAATCATGAAGATGATGATACCTTATTAGCAATTTGGGGTAACTTC
Organism: uncultured Lactobacillaceae bacterium; assembly: GCA_963926925.1. Taxonomy (GTDB): domain Bacteria; phylum Bacillota; class Bacilli; order Lactobacillales; family Lactobacillaceae; genus Paralactobacillus_A. Next base: position 17,500 of record CAWUZD010000006.1, on the reverse strand, counting down.
ATGGATCTTCGTGATAAAGTATTAAAGGCATTAGAAGTTGCACGTGATCAAAAGATTATTGGTAAATCAATGGAAGCAGCTGTTACTATCTATGCAAGTGAACCAGTTAAAGACTTATTAACTGAATTAGATGCTAATATCATGCAATTATTAATTGTTTCTGATTTGCATATTGCTGATCTTAAAGATGCACCAAGTGATGCAATGCAATTCGATGATGTTGCAATTAAAGTTGTTCATGCACCAGGCGAAGTTTGCCCACGTTGCCGGATGCTTAAGACTGATATTGGTACTGATAAACGTTTCCCACAATTATGTGCACGGTGCGCAGCAATTGTGGCTAATGATTATCCACAAGCAATTACAGAAGGCTTAGAAAAATAATTAAGGAAGAGCTAACAAGTTTGTTAGCTCTTTTTTAATGTTCACAATTTGTTCGTAATTGGTATGTAACATTCTTGTAACATTCATAAAAAGATACGATTTAATTAATAGCTATTGGGGGGGGTAATCGGGTTATACTATAGGCAATGATGAAAGTTAAGAAAGGGTAAAAAATTTAGAATGAAGAGTAAAACTAAAAAGATTTTAACAGGTACAGTTGCATTAGGTGGGGTAATTACAGCTGCTAACGCTGTTGAACAACATGCCTATGCTGCATCAACTGCCGATAACAGTCAATTATGTGCTTCTTGTCCAGCAAATGAAACTTCACAACAAGCACAACAACGTGTTGATCAAGCACAAAGTGCCGTTAATAACGCACAAAGCAATGCTAATCAAGCTAGCCAAGCAAATCAAGCAATTTCAAATGCCCAAGCAAGTCAAAATAGTGCTACAAGTGCTGTTGCATCAGCACAATCAGCACAAACAAGTGCAGCAACAGTGCAACACTCACTTGAACATCAATTAAGTGGCTTGAACAGCCAAGCAATTGCTAATAGCTTAAGCAGTGCTCAAGCTAGTTACAATGCTGCTAGTCAATCAAATGCTGCTAGCCAAGCTGCAATGAATCAAGCAGAACAAGCATTTAATCAAGCTCACCAAGCTGCTAATAGTGCAACCGCTGATATGTCAAAGAGTGAACAAGCTTATAATCAAGCTTCACAAGCTGCTGCACATAGTACTGCTGAAAATAAAGATCAATTAAGTCAAGCCTTAGCAAATGCTTCAGCTTCATATGCAGCTGCTGAACAAGCATGGCAAAGTGCTGAAACAAAATACAATTCTGCAAATAAGGCTTACAATACTGCTAAACAAAATGCTGCAGAAGCAAGTAAATATGAATCACAAGCACAACAATACCTTGATAAATGCCAGGCTGCACAAAAGCAATACACTGATTTAACAGATCAAAAGAATGCTATTGATAACGAAATCAATACTATTAAGCAAGCAGCTGCTAAAGCACAACAAGATCAACAAAATGCACAAGCAGCATTACAAAAAGCACAAACAGACCTTACTAATGCTAAGAAGGCACAATCTGAAGCACAAAGTAATTACGATAATGCGCAAAAGACATACAACGATGCTAAACAGACCGAACAAACAGCACAAAACAATTACAATGCTGCTAAAGATGCATTAACTAAGGCTCAACAAGCACAACAAACGGCGCAAAATAACTACAATGACGCTAAGGATGCATTAACTAAAGCCCAACAAGCTGAACAAACAGCTGAAACAAACTACACAAATGCCGAAAAAGCTTTACAAACAGCCCAACAAAAGGTAACTGATGCGCAAAAGCAACTTGATAATGCCAATACAGCATTACAAGATGCTAAGAACAAAGAAGCTGAAGCACAAAAGGCATATGACCAAACTGTGGCTGATAGTCAAGCAGCATTACAAAAAGAAGCTGCTGCTCAAAAGGCATATGACGATGCTAAACAAGCACAACAACAAGCCCAACAAGCAGTAAACGATGCCCAAAAAGCATACGATGATGCTAAGCAAGCATTGCAACAAGCTAAAGATGATCAAACAGCTGCTGAACAAGCATTTCAACAAGCTAAGGATCAATTAATCAAAGACGAACAAGATCTTACTAGTTACAATGCAACTGTTGATAAGTTACAACAAGCATTACAAAAGGCTGAACAAACAAACCAACAAGCACAAACTAACTTCAATAACGCTGAACAAGCATTGAAGGAAGCTGAAGCAAAATTAGCATGTGCTGAAAAATGCGCTGCCCAAGTTGCTAATAAAGAAAACAGTGCACAAGGTAAACCAGAAATTGTTTTACCTCCTGTAAATAATAGTGGTAATAATACACCAACTAATAGTAGTGAAACAGCAAATAATACTTCATCTACAACTAATAATGTTGCTAATATTACTAGTGATACTGGTGTAGTGAATGCTGTTACAACTGCTAATAATGCAACTAATAGTGTTGCTACAACTGCAACAACTACTAATGCATTACCAACACGGGAAGAATATCATGAAAATAACTTACCACAAACTGGTGATAAGACTAACAAAGTTGGAATTATTGCTGGTATTACCGCAGTGATTGCAGCAGTCTTAGGAATGTTTGGTTTAGCTGATCGGCGTAAACAACACTAATAACTAAAAAGTTAGTTTAATAAATAACGAAGAGATTATTCATTGTGAATAATCTCTTTTTTTGTTCATAATTAGCTAATTTTTAAATTAATTGTGAATAAACTGTTGATATCACAGTAATTGTGTGAAGTTATTTGGTTCTTGAATGATACAAAATCAGTATTTATGAAGACATAATAATAAATATTGCTATTTTAATAAAAATATTTTGTACAAAATCAGAATTATTTATTGCAATATAAAATTTTAGTCATATAATATTAATTGTAAACATTAATAATAATTTAATATTATTTAATAATACTTAATAGGTATTAAATTATTATTAAAATAAATTAAGGGGTGCAAGGTATGAAAAAATAGACCAAAAGTATTGTAGCCGTTGCTGGCGCTGCTGCTGCAGTTACCTCATTTGGAATTGCTACTAATAATGCTCATGCCGCAACAGTAACTACTTCTACACAAACTACTGTTAAACAAGTATCATCAGTACAAACCAAAGCAGATAAGATTGCTAGTGCTAAGAGCGATGTTAAGGATGCACAAAACCAAGTGCAAAAAGCACAACAAAACGTTAATAACAGCAATAATGATGTTACTAATGCTCAAAATGATTTAACATCAGCACAACAAAACTTAGCTAATAGCCAAAAAGTTGCTAATGCTGCTAATAGTGAAAACGTTACTAAAGTCAAGAACATGATTAGTAACCAAACTAAGCGTGTTGACAATGACAAGCAAAACGTTGCTAAAGCACAACAAAATGTTGATGAAGCTAACAAAGCTAACAACACAGCTATGAGCGCAACTTCACAAGCACAAAACGACTTACAACGGGATGAACAAAAACAAACTGTTGATAAGAATAGTTTTAAAAATGCTCAAAACAAATACAACCAAGATCAAGAAATCAAAGACAAGAACAAGGTTGCAATGGGTGAAGCTGAAAAGGACTTAGCACAAGACAAGCAAAACATCAGCAATGATCAAAAAGACTTATCAACTGCTAAGAACATGTCTAAAGCTGCTGCACAAAAGTTAACTAATGCTGAAAACAACTACAACGAAGCAAAGAAAGCTAACAACACAGCAAACTCAGCATTACAACAATCTCAAGACAAGTTAACTAAGGATCAACAAAAAGAAGTTGTTGACAATAACAGTCTTAAGAATGTTCAAAATGCATACAACGAAGCAAAGAAAGCTAACGAAACTGCTAATGCTGCATTGCAACAAGCACAAACTGATTTAACAGCTGATCATCAAAAGACTGCTGTTGATGCTAACACATTGAAGAATGCACAAGATCAATTTGTAAAAGACAATACAGCAATGGCTGCTGCAAAGCGGGCAATGGAAGCTGCTGAAGCAGAAGGTGGCGCTGTAGGTAAGACAGCATTCAAGAAGGCACAAAACGAATACAATGTCGCTGCTGAAGCATCACAACGTGAAAAAGTTGCGATGGATGAAGCAAATGCTGCACTTGCTGCTGACAAGCAAAAGGAAGCTAACGACCAAAAGGCATTAGCAACAGCAGAAAACATGTCCAAAGCCGCAGCTGAAAAGATGGCTGATGCACAAAACGCATACAACCAAGTTAAAACCGCAATCGCTCAAGACAAGCAAAACATTGCTAATGATGAAAAAGATTTAGCAACAGCAGAAAACATGTCTAAAGCCGCAGCTGAACAATTAACTAAAGCTCAAGATGCTTACAACGAAGCAAAGAAAGCTGACGATACAGCTAACGCTGCATTACAACAAGCACAAACCCAATTGATAAGAGATCGTCAAAAGGAAGTTGTTGACGGCAACACATTGAAGAATGCACAAAATGCATACAATGCTGCTGACGAAGACGGCGAAAAGCAACAAGTTGCAATGGGCGAAATCAAGAAGGCATTAGACCAAGATAAGACCAACATTGCTAATGACGAAAAGAATTTAGCAACAGCTGAAGACTTATCACACAAGACAGCTCAACAATTGAGTGATGCTAAAGCAGCATTAACTAAGGCTGAACAAGACTTACAAACTGATCAAGCAACATTGAAGAAGTTAGAAGAAAGCTTGAACGGTCTTAACAATGCTGGTGACAACCTTAACAATGCTAAGAACGATATCCAAAAGGCACAAGAAGCTTTGGATAAAGCTAAGGAACAAAATGCAGAAGATAAGGCTGCATTACAACAAGCTGAAGCTGACTTGGAAAAGGCAGAAGAAGAATTACAAAATGCTGAAAGCAGCACAACTCGTGTAACGACAACTAAAGAATTAGGTAATCATATTATCTTAAACGGTTCTCATGTGGTAACACCAAGTGTAACAAGTGCAAGCATGACAAATGTTTCACAACCAGTTAGTGCAACTGCAACTACAACCGCAAAAGTAAACAACAGTGCAACTAATACAACAACCACTAATAGCACAATGCCAACACGTGCTGAATACCGGGCATTATTACCAACAACTGGCGATGACAACAACAAAGCAGCCGGCGTATTTGGCGCAGTGATGGTAGCTATCTCTGGCGTACTTGCTAACTTTGGTTTGGCACGTAAGAAACGTGAAAACTAATAGATAACATGACGAAACAAAAAGAGGTATTCAGTGATGAATACCTCTTTTTGTTTTATCTAATAATGCGAACATTAACGGCTTGTAAACCTTGTGGACCTTCAATTGTTTCGAATTGAACAAGATCGCCAGCCATTAAAGTACGATGTCCTTCGCCAAGAATAGCATTATAGCGTACAAAAATATCATCTTGATTAGGAATACCAATAAAACCGATGCCCTTAGCATCATCAAACCATTTAACTGTACCTGTTTCCATCTTGCAACTTCTTTCTTAACATTTCATTATGATATTATTATATTATATAACAAATGTGTTATAATATTATCCAATAATAATCCTGGTAATTGAGGGGTTAAGATGGCTGATAAACAACCAATGAGCCGTGAAGCTTACCGGCAACAACAAGCCAATGATAAGCGTCATCATAATAAAGCAGATCAACAAGCACATGCAACAATTAAAACCGATACAATTACCGAAGCGAAGATTAAACGGCTAAAACGGAAATTGAATTGGGCAATCTTAATTGTTATTATTTTAATTGTGATTGTTTATATTATCTTATTTAAAGCGTAGGAAGAGGTTTCAAGATGAAAATTGGCATTATTTGCGCAATGGAAGAAGAAATTCGTCTATTAGTTGAAAAAATGGAAGATAAACAAACCAAGGAAATTGGCGGTATACCTTACTATACTGGTAAACTATGTCAACAAGATGTTGTGTTAACACAATCTGGCATTGGTAAAGTACAAGCAGCCATTGCGACAACAGTATTAATTGCTGTTGAAAATGTCGATATCATTGTTAACACTGGTTCAGCTGGTGGTATTGGTACTGGCCTTCATATTGGTGATGTTGTTATTTCTGATGGCGTGGCTTACCATGACGTTGATGTAACTGCATTTGACCATTTACCAGGACAATTACCAGATCAACCTCAAATTTTTAAAGCTGACGAAAAATTAGTTAAACAAATTAAAACTGCTGCTGAAGCAGTTGGTTTAAATCCCCATGTTGGTTTAATCGTTTCTGGTGACCAATTTATTGCGGATAAACATAAGATTGCTGAAATCCTTAATATTTATCCACAAGCATTAGCTTCCGAAATGGAAAGTACCGCAATTGGTCAAGTTGCTACACAATTCAAGAAGCCGTTTGTAATTATTCGGGCGATGAGTGATGTTGGTGATGATAATGCCAATGTTAACTTTGATGAATTTGTAGTTGAAGCCGGACGGAAATCAGCACAAATGTTACTAACATTTTTACAATCATTAAATTAATGTTTAGAATGACAGGGGATGAATGAACCTGTCATTTTTATTTTGAATAAATAAGGAGAAAAATAATTAATGGTTAAGCATATATATTTAGATAATGCAGCAACAACCCCAGTCGCACCTGAAGTAGTCGATGCGATGACTAAGCAAATGGTTAATCACTTTGGTAATGCTTCAAGTACACACTGGTTTGGACGGATGGCTGCTGATGATTTGAGTCAAGCACGGCATGTCATTGCCCAAAGTCTTAATGTTGCTGATAGTGAAGTTATTTTTACTAGTGGTGCTACTGAAAGTAATAATACGATTATTATGGGAACTGCTTTTCAAAGAAGTAATTTAGGTAAGCATATTATTACTACTGCTATTGAACACCCATCAGTATTAAAACCAATGGCTTACTTGGAATCATTAGGTTTTGAAGTAACTTACTTACCAGTTGATGAACAAGGTCATATCAGTATTGATGATTTTAAAGCAGCTTTACGGCCAGATACAATCTTGGTATCTATTATGGCTGGTAATAATGAAGTTGGTACCAAGATGCCAATTGAAGAAATTGGTGAAATTTTGAAAGATCACCAAGCATGGTTCCATACTGATGCTACCCAAGCTTATGGATTAATTGACCTTGATGTTAACCGTGATCACATTGACTCTATTTCGGCATCTGCCCATAAGTTAAATGGTCCAAAGGGTATTGGTTTATTATATGAACGGAAAGGCGTTAACTTACAACCATACTTGCGTGGTGGTGAACAAGAACGTGACCGGCGCGCTGGTACTGAAAATGTTCCTGCAATTGTTGGTTTTGCCCAAGCAGTTAAGATGTTAACACCAGAAGAAAAACAACGGCGTCAAAATAAGTACTTAGGCTTTAAGCATTATATTATTGATGAATTAAATAAAGCTGGTATTGATTTTGAAGTTAATGGTGACATGAGTGCTGGTAACTTACAACATGTCTTTAATTTATGGATTAAAGGTGTGCCAACTGAAGCTTTGCAAATGAATATGGACTTAGCTGGCTTTGCGATTTCTGGTGGTTCAGCTTGCACGGCTGGTAATATTGAACCATCCCATGTTTTAGTCGCAATGTTTGGTAATGACTCACCACGAATTCATGAATCGATTCGGGTAAGTTTTGGTGTTTACAATACCCAAGAAGATATTGAAGCATTTACTGCTAAGTTAATTGAAATTGTTAAACGTTTAAAGAAGTAGAGGAATATTTAGTCATGTCATTAGGAAAAGTTAGTACAGTAGTTGGAGATGATCGCAAGTTTGGATTAAGTCCAAACTTAAAGCGTTATACGTTAATGGATTTGGGATTTATGCAAACGCGTAATGGTAATTTTCAATTAGAACGGCCATTAGATCCGACTAATCCTTATCATAGTAATGTTAATTTTAAAATGACAGTAGCAAAGGACCTCCAAAGTTTTCAAATGGCGGTTGTCGCTGCTGGTGGTTTGCGGGCGATTAACATTTTTAAGAATGCACAAGATCATCCCTTTGTTGAACAATACCAATTTATTATTGGTAATTTAATCGATCGACAAGTTTTAGTTACTTTAAATTAGTATCTTGACACGATTGATAAAATGAAATTATGGCGTTCACGACCTTCAATCGTAGAATGCAAATTTACTACAAATGATGGTGATAAAATGAATAGTCAAATTAAAGATAATGCACATACACGTGTTGTTGTTGGTATGAGTGGTGGTGTTGACTCTTCAGTATCTGCCTTGTTATTAAAGCAACAAGGTTATGATGTCATTGGTGTCTTCATGAAGAACTGGGATGACACTGATGAAAATGGTGTTTGCACTGCTACTGAAGATTATCAAGATGTTGCTAAAGTTGCCAGCAAGATTGGTATTCCTTATTACTCTGTTAACTTCGAAAAGGAATACTGGGATCGGGTCTTTGAATATTTCTTAAGTGAATATAAGGCTGGTCGGACTCCTAATCCTGATATCATGTGTAATAAGGAAATTAAGTTTCGTAGTTTCTTAGACTATGCTAAGCAATTGGATGCTGATTACATTGCGATGGGACACTATGCACAAACAATGCGTGATGAAAACGGCAATGTTCATATGTTACGTGGCGCTGATGGTAATAAGGATCAAACTTACTTTTTAAGTCAAGTTTCCCAAGCTCAACTTAAGAATGCTATTTTCCCAGTTGGTGGCTTACAAAAACCTGAAGTTCGTAAAATTGCCAAAGAAGCCGGTTTAATTACTGCGGATAAGAAGGACTCAACTGGCATTTGCTTCATTGGTGAACGTAACTTCCGGCACTTCTTAAGTCAATATTTACCAGCACAACCTGGTGAAATGCGGACTTTTGATGGCAAGTTAATGGGCCAACATCAAGGTTTAATGTATTACACAATTGGGCAACGTTCAGGTTTAGGAATTGGTGGCACTGCTGATTCATCTGAACCATGGTTCGTGGTTGGTAAGGACTTAAAGAAGAACATTTTATATGTTGGTCAAGGCTATGAAAACCCAATGCTTTATGCAACTAGTCTTGATGCTACCCAATTATCTTGGATTGTTGATGATAATCGGTATGGTAAGGACTTCCACGTTACTGCTAAGTTCCGGTATCGTCAACCTGACGTTGGTGTTCAAGTTCACTTAAATGATGATAATACTGCTAAAGTAGTATTTGATAATCCGGTCCGGGCAATTACCCCTGGACAAGCGGTTGTCTTTTACGATGGTCCAGAATGCTTAGGCGGTGGTATCATTAATCGGGCTTACCAAGATAAGCAAGTTTTACCTTATGTTTAAAAATAATTAAGAGCTTATGAATTATTCATAAGCTCTTTTTTTATGAGTAATGATTTAGTTTGTGTAACTTGCAATTAAGTTTTTAAATATCCATAATTATTGTTAAACTGTGATTATTATCTAATCACTAATTGCGTAATTTCTATAAAGAACGATAAGGACAAAAAGATGTTTTCACAAATTAAGGCACAGTGGCAGGCTGGTCATCATGAAGCAGCTGTATCAGCTTTAACTAAGTATTTAAATACACATCCGGATGATATTGACGGTTATTTATTATTAGCGTCATTTTTAACCATCTTACAAGACTTTGAACAGGCTGAGTTATTATTACAAAAAACACTCGTTAAGTTTCCTCACCAACCATCATTAACATATGCATTAGCTACGCTTTATTATCAATCACAGGCCTATGATCAAGCATTACCATTATTTTTAAGTTTACAAAGTAATGCTGAAACTAGTGAGGATGCAACATTTATGTTGGGTGAAACTTACTTACAATTAAACCAACCACAACGAGCACTCGGTTATGCATTAACCGCTGTTGAACAAGATCCAACAAAGACGGATGCCAATGTCTTAGTAGCTGATATTATGATTCAATTGCAAATGTTTAAACAAGCTGAACCATATTTAGCGCAAGCATTAAAACAACAACCGCAATCAGCAGCGATTAATTTTAAGTATGGTTTAATTGCAATGGTGTTAGGGAAAAATTACAATGATTACTTCGTCAAGTCACGGCAATTGGATGAAAAATACTTTAAAGCACATCGGCAACAACTAGATGAAATTGCGCGTTTTCTTGATACGCAGCACGAGGATTAACGATGACAACAGAAAAATATATTGATGGTACGGTAAAAAATATTATTTTTCAAAATCAAAATAGTTTTTATAAAATTTTAGCAGTTAAAATTAACGATACTGATCTCGATTGGCATGAAGATAGTATCGTAGTGACGGGTGATTTTGGTGATATTAAGGAAAGTGAAGATTACCATTTTATTGGTCACCTAGTTGAACATCCCCGTTATGGCATGCAATTTCAAGCAACGCAATATCATTTACGCCAACCTGATTCAAAAGCAAGTTTAATCAATTATTTAGCAAGTAATCGCTTTAATGGTATTGGTAAGAAGACCGCTACTAAAATTGTTGATCAATTAGGATTAAATGCGATTGATCAAATTTTGGATGATCAGCATGTGCTTGATAACTTAGGCTTAAGTAGTAAGCAACAACAAAACTTATTAACAGCTTTGCAAGATAATCATGGTATTGAGCAAATTATCATTGAATTAAATAACTTAGGTTTTGGTAATACACTAGCTTACAAAATCTATAACAAGTATCGGCTTGATACATTAAATGTTATTCATGATAATCCTTACCAATTAATTGGTGAAATTCCTGGTGTCGGTTTTAAACGGGCCGATAATATTGCGTTTAAGCAGGGCATTGCTCCCAATGCGCCTATGCGTTTACAAGGTGGACTATTAGCAACGCTGACTGATTTGACTGTTGATAATGGTGACACTTATGCCTTAATTAAGGATTTGCTAGTTGCAACTGCAGAACTTTTGGAAAGTAATCAAAATGTTGCGATTAGTTATGATGAATTAGCCCAACAATTAATTGTACTTGGTAAACATCAAAAGGTAATTATTGAACAGCAAAGTGTTTATTTGCCATCTTTATACACGGCTGAGGTTAATATTGCTCAACATTTGTACCGGTTAGTTAATGCAGATGATTTGGATGATTATAATGATGAAACTTTTAATAAAGCCATTTATCGACTTGAAAAGCGTAATCAGATTGTTTATGATGATTTGCAACAAAAGGTACTTAAAGAAGCCTTGCAACACCATATTTATTTATTAACTGGTGGTCCGGGGACAGGTAAAACAACTTTAATTAAAGGTATTGTTGAATTATTTGCACAATTACATCATTTATCATTAAATATTAATGATTATCATGATAAGCCATTCCCAGTGTTATTAGCAGCACCAACAGGACGAGCAGCAAAGCATATGAATGAAATGACTGGTTTACCCGCAAGTACAATTCATCGTTTGCTTGGTTTAACTGGTCAAGAAGATGAAAGTCAGTTGGCCGATGAGGCTTTAAATGAATTAAGTGGTGGTTTATTAATTATTGATGAAATGTCAATGGTTGATACTTTCCTATTTTATTCATTAATTAAGGCGATTCCTGATGACATGCAAGTGATTTTGGTGGGTGATAAAAACCAGTTACCTTCCGTTGGTCCTGGACAAGTATTTGCTGATTTACTGGCTAGCAAGGCGTTACCATCCCAAACTTTACAACATATTTATCGTCAGGATGATGATAGTTCAATTATTACTTTGGCCCATGAAATTAATAGTGGGCAAATTGATGATAATTTCTTTAAAAATTATGCTGACCGGAGCTTTTTTGCATGTCAACCACAACAAGTACCAGCTGTTGTTGGTCAGGTAGTTGCAAAGGCTAAAAAGCGAGGCTTTGATATTCAAGAAATTCAAGTTTTAGCACCAATGTATAAGGGACCAGCTGGTATTGATGAATTGAATAAGCTAACCCAAAGTATCTTAAATCCATTAACGCCCGAACACCATAAAAATGTTGAGTTTGGGGATGTTGATTATCGTATTGGTGATAAAGTCATTCATTTAGTTAATAGTCCTGATTTGAACGTTTTTAATGGTGAAATTGGTGAAATTACTAGCATTACTTATGCCAAGGATAATCAGGCTAAAAGTGATAGTTTAACCATTCAATTTGCTGAAAATGAAGTTACTTACTTGCGCAAGGATTGGAATAAAATTGCAATGGCTTATTGTACTTCAATTCATAAGGCGCAGGGTAGTGAATTTGATGTGGTAATTTTGCCACTAGTTACGCGTTTCCAACACATGTTACAACGGCAATTATTATATACAGCAGTTACCCGGGCTAAGCATTATTTGATTATGCTTGGTGAACCACAAGCCTTTATTACAGCTGTGAAGCAACAAGCTAATCAGCGGCAAACATCTTTACAACAACGCATTGAAAAAATTTTTAATATTACTAAAACATCATCAACTAATAATGATGCTAAGGATTATCAATTAACACCGCAATTAATTCAAAACATGCAAATTGATCCTATGATTGGCATGCAGGGCGTTACTCCCTATACATTTATGAATGAATAATTTTTTTGTAAATTGCAACCTTAATTGTTTGTTTTTATAATATTAAAAGTATCATGATAGATATGAAAGGAGCATTGTTTTGAATATTGGGTTATTTACGGATACGTATTTTCCACAAGTTAGCGGTGTAGCTACTTCAATCAAAACATTAAAGGATACGTTAGAACGTAAAGGACATTCTGTTTATATTTTTACAACGACTGATCCTCATGTTGATAAAAATACGATTGAACCTAATATCTTTCGTTTTGCGAGTGTTCCCTTTGTATCTTTTACTGACCGACGCATTGCTGTGCGCGGGCTGTTTCACGCTTATCATGTTGCCAAAGAATTAAAATTAGATATTGTGCATACCCAGACGGAATTTTCAATGGGTTATATTGGTAAGTTTGTTGCGAAGAATTTAAAGATTCCGTGTGTCCATACTTACCACACCATGTATGAAGATTATTTGCACTATATCTTGAATGGGCATCTCCTAAAACCTTATCATGTTAAACAATTTACAAAAGCTTATTTATATCATGTTACTGGTGTTATTGCGCCATCATGTCGGGTTGAAAAAACCTTACATGATTATGGGGTACGTATTCCGATGCGGGTTATTCCGACTGGTATTGATATTAAAAAATATGAACGGTCTTCATACCGTGATTTACGGAAAAAATATCATTTAGCTAATAATCCGCATGTGTTAATCACCGTTAGTCGGGTTGCCTATGAAAAGAAAATTAATGTCATTATTAATGCGATGCCTGCTTTAGTAGCACGCTATCCTGATATTAAGCTTTTCGTAGTTGGGGATGGACCAGCAATGCCTGATTTGCAAGCCCAAGTCGCCCAATTATCACTTGAACAACATGTTGTTTTTGTTGGTGAGGTTAAGCATACTAAAATTGCTGATTATTATCATATGGCTAACTTATTAGTTTCAGCATCTGATTCAGAAGCGCAAGGCTTAACTTATATTGAAGCAATGGCGACTGGCTTAAAATCAGTTGTTTTGAGTGGTCAATATACTGATAAATTATTAGATGATTTAAGTGTTGGTGCAACTTATCATAATCAGGATGAAATGATTGCTGAAATTAGTAATTATTTTGATCATCCTCATTCATTTAATAATCAACAACCGCGTTTACAAAAATTAAATGCGATTTCGGCTGATCATTTTGGTGATCAAGTATTACAGTTTTATCATGATATGCAACGCCTTTATCAAAAAGAAGTTGCTGATAATAAAGGAAAATTAGAATAATGTTAAAAGTTGATATGTTTTCTTCAGCCGACAAAGTTGCTGGGCAAGGTGTCGGCAGTGCTTACTTGGAATTATTAAACTTATTACGGAAGTATTTGGCTGACTCAATTCAAGTTGATATTAATAATTTCCACGAACATGCGAATATTTCGCATTATCATACGATTGATCCCCAATTTTATCTATCAACTTTTTCTGCAAAAAGAGGCCGTAAAATTGGTTATGTTCACTTTTTGCCGGAAACGTTAGAAGGTAGTTTGAAAATTCCACAACCATTGCGGGGAATATTCTATCGTTACGTTATTAATTTTTATAAACGCATGGACCATTTAGTTGTTGTAAATCCAAGCTTTATTGACAAATTAGTTAAGTATGGAATTCCTAAGGAAAAGATTACCTACATTCCTAATTTTGTTTCACAAGCTGAATTTTATGTACAATCAGCTGCCCAAAAGCATGCTTTTCGTCAACAATTACATATTGCTGATGATAAGTTTGTCGTTTTTGGAGATGGTCAAGTTCAGGAACGTAAGGGTGTTGATGATTTTATTACCTTGGCACAAATGAATCCTGAGATTGAATTTATTTGGGCGGGCGGTTTTTCATTTGGCAAAATGACTGACGGTTATAGTCGCTTTAAAAAGGTAATGGATAATCCTCCAGCTAACTTACATTTTTCTGGAATCGTAAAACGGGATGAATTAGTAAATTATTATAATATTGCTAATGTATTTTTGTTACCATCATATGACGAGTTATTTCCAATGTCAGTACTTGAAGCGTTTAATTGTCATACGCCGGTGTTATTGCGTGACTTGGATTTATACCATGCCATTATTAGTGGCTATTATGCGCCTGCGAAGGATGTTCATGAAATGAATCAGTTAATTCGTTATTTCCAAAGTCATCCCCAAGCATTAGTACAATTGCAACAAGCAAGTATTAACGGCGCTAATAAATATTCTGAACAACATTTAGCACAAGTATGGCAACAATTTTATCAAAAGCAAGCTATTTATAATGTTTAAATTATTTACTAAAATTTATCTGACATGGTAACATTTTTTTGTTAAACTTATTGTTGATTGAATGATTGGAAAAGAGGTCGGCTTATGAAAAGTTCACAACTTGTAGCAATTATTAAACGGTTGGAAGCAATGCAACAAACCGATGCTGGTGAAGAACAAACCCGCCATTTTGAAAAAGATGGTGTTGAAAAGGGTATTGTTAGATTTGATGCCAATACACAAACTTATGAATTGGAAGAAATGGATACTCATCAAAAATTTAATTTTGATGATATTGATTTAGTTGCAATGGAAATTTATGATTTGTTAAATGATTAATAAACCATTGTTTAGATAGGTGTCCCCAAAGTTTAATAACTTTAGGGGACATTTTTATTTAAAAGAATAAGGTTTAATAAAGTAATCTATAACTAAATTGTTATTTTTACGATAGATGTGTAAACTAGATAAGTATTTAATTGTTAAAAGCATTAGGGAGGCAAACGCTGATGAAACAGTTTGGCGAACGCTTTAAACGCTTATGGAATTCTAAAATAGGTTTTTTCTTATTATCCGTAATTTTATTCTGGGCTAAAACATTTTGGGCATATTGGCATAAATTTACCTTAGGTTCTCAAGGTAGTATGCAACATTTGATTTTAGCAATTAACCCGATTCCAACGACAATTATTTTGTTTGGGATAGCTTTATTTATTAAAGGTAAGAAATCATACATAATTATGTTGATCATCGACTTTTTGACGACAACATGGCTATTTGCGAATATTTTATACTATCGTGAATTTTCTGATTTTCTAACTTTTAATTTAATTAAAGGCACTAGTTCAGTTTCTAATAACCTTAATAAGGGGATTGCTGGAATTGTTAAACCAAGTGACTTTTTGGTTTACTTGGATATTGTTATTCTAATTGTCTTATTAGTAACCCGCATTATGAAAATTGATAAGCGCGCCTTAAAAATTCGTTATGCGGCTGCAATTGAAGTATTAGGGGTCGTTTTATTAGGCTTAGACTTAAGTATGTCTTATAACGATCGTTCTGGTTTATTAACTCGGACCTTTGATAATAACTATATTGTTAAGTATTTAGGCTTGAATACTTATGCGGTTTATGATGGTATTCGGACTGAAAGAGTCGATGCGGCCAAACGCACAGCAACTAAGGCTGATTTAGCTGAAGTTGAAAAGTATGTTAAGGACCATGCTATTTCACCTAATGTTCAATATCATGGGATTGCTAAAGGTAAGAATGTTTTCATTATTCATTTGGAAAGTTTCCAACAATTCTTGATTGATTATAAGTGGGATGGTCAGGAAGTAACACCAAATATTGATAAACTATATCATGATAAGAATACAATTAGCTTTGATAACTTCTTTAACCAAGTTGGTCAAGGAAAGACAGCTGATGCTGAAATGATGTTAGAAAACTCATTATTTGGTTTACCTGAAGGTGCTGCTATGGTAACTGATGGGACTACAAATACCTTCCAAGCCGCACCTGAAATTTTGGATGAACATGGTTATACTACTGCGGCATTCCATGGGGATGTACCAAGCTTTTGGAACCGTGATAATACTTATAAGTCATGGGGTTATGAATACTTCTTTAGTAAGGGTTACTTCCAAAATGGCAAGGACTTTGATGTTGGTTATGGCTTGAAAGACAAAATCTTCTTGAAAGATTCTGCACAATATATTCAACAATTACCACAGCCATTTTATGCAAAGTTAATTACTGTTACTAATCATTATCCATATCTTCTTGATAAACAAAACCAAACAATTGCACCAACTAATACTGGTGATAATACTGTTGATGGTTATGTACAAACTGCACACTATTTGGATCAAGCCATTGGTGAATTTATTCAATGGTTAAAGAAGACTGGTTTATATAATAATAGTGTCTTAGTATTATATGGTGATCACTATGGTATTTCTGGTAACCACGATGCAGCTATGGCTAAATTAACAGGTATTAAGAATTACAATGCCTTTAATAATGCCCAATATCAACGGGTACCATTTATGATTCATATGCCTGGTTTAAAAGGTGGTATTAATCATACTTATGGTGGCGAAATTGATGTTTTACCAACTTTATTGAATTTATTAGGCATTAAGAATAACTTTATTGAATTTGGTCATGATTTATTAGCTAAGAATCGGAGTCAATTAGTTGCTTTCCGTAATGGCGATTTTGTTTCACCAACATACACTAAAGTTGGTAGTACTTATTATTATACCCAAACTGGTAAAGTAGTGACTGATGCTACTAAGGAACAACAGCGTGAATTGGCAAAGATGAGTAAATCAGTAACGACTGAATTAGCCATGTCTGATAAAGTATTGAATGGTGACTTGTTACGTTTCTACCATCCATCTGGTTTTAAACAATTACCACGTTCTGATTTTAACTATCAAAAGACAGTTTCATTAAAACGGTTAAAAGAAGCGCAAGTTAAAGAACCAACAAGTTTGATGGCTGAAAATGATGGCAAATCATTTGCTGATTTATATCAGACTGATGCACCTGAATTAAAGAAAGATAAGTAATTTATTGATAGCACTGAATAGCATTTCAGTGCTATTATTTTTGCAAATTTTTCTGTATAAAAATGAAAAAAGTACTTGACGTTATTTTACGATGTTGATAAAATACTAATTGCTGTTAAGCAAGTGATGATTATTTAAATACTACTTTTGCAAAATGAATAAAAAAGTAGTTGACAAGTAAAATAAAACTTGCTAA
>CAWUZD010000005.1:0-7898 GCA_963926925.1 uncultured Lactobacillaceae bacterium | reverse complement strand
TCATGATGTTTTGAAGGTTGGCGATGAAGTAACAGTAAAGGTTATGTCTAATCAAGATGGTAAAATTGGTCTTTCAATTCGTCGTGCTCAAGAACAAGCTAAGCCATCTCATCATGACAACGATAATCATAGTCGGCATAATCGGAATAATCGCCATCAAAAGAAAGCTGATTTTGATACTTTGTTAGCTAATTTTTTGAAAGAAAGCGAAGCACATTTAACTGAGTTAAAACATAACACTGAAGGTAAACGTGGTGGCCGTGGTGGTCGTCGTAGTTAAAATTAAAGAGGTTGTGCTGTTTTAGCATAATCTCTTTTTATATTGTTATTGTGAAGAGGCCAAAATCATTGAATTTACAACAACGATTTAATAAAATTATTCAACAAAATAATTGGTGGCATCAAGATGAAAAAGTATTAGTGGCAGTTTCAACAGGTGTTGATTCGATGTCATTATTAACATTGTTACAAAACTTACCACAGCATTGGCGTCCCCAAATTAATGTGGCATATGTTGATCATCATTTGCGGGATGCTTCACGCCAAGAAACAATCTTTATTAATGAGTACTGTCAACAGCATCACTTACCATTGTGGCAGGCGGATTGGTTACCAACGCAACATCCGCACTATGGGATTGAAGCAGCGGCGCGGCGTTTTCGTTACCAATTTTTTAAGCAAGTAATGGCACAACAACAGATTAATAATTTACTAACGGCTCATCATGGTGATGATCAACTAGAAACATTATTAATGCAGTTAGTAAGAAGTGGTAACATTGTACAAATGCGCGGTATTTTGCCTAAGCAAGCTTTTGGTAATGGTTATTTGGAACGGCCGTTATTAACTTTTAGTAAAACAGCATTACGTGATTTTGCTGATGAGCGCCACCTTACTTATTTTGAAGATGTTACTAATTATGAAGATGATGTTTTACGTAATCGGCTTCGTCATCATGTAATTCCGTTTTTAAAAACTGAAAATGAACATGTTTTGCAACATGCACAACAATTTTCAGAAGAATTAACGGCATTATTAGATTTTGCTGATACACAGTTACTGGCTTTAATTGCACAAGCAACCATTACTAGTGATGCGCAACAGTGGCAAGGTGATTGGCAAACATTACAAGATTTAAAACCAATGTTGCAACGGCGCACCTTGCAATTGATTTGGCGTGAATTAAACCAACATGAAACCTTAAGTTTAGCATTACTAAATGAAATGATTGCATTGCTAGATAATAAGTACAAACCAAATGGGATGTTGTATTTACCACATGGTTGGTATTTGCAAAAACATTATCATGAATTAACTATTTCACGTCAAAAAGCGACTAGTTTACCTAAAACAACTTGGTTATTAACACTTAATAAAACATATCATTTAAGTGATAAAACAACATTATGTTTAACAGATAAAGTGACTAGGGCAGGTTGGCCATTATATGGCATTGATTTGCAAAATTGCCAGTTACAGTTGCGTCATTGGCAAAGTGGTGATTTTTTGATTTTACCAAGTAATCATCAGCAAAAATTAAACCGTTTCTTTATTGATCATCATCTTAGTCAGCAGCAACGCAACACGGCTTGGGTGGTTGTTAATGAAAAACAACGTGTATTATGGATGCTAGTTGCTGGACAAGTGCATAATTTTACAGCTAATCTAAAAAAAGAACCGGTAAAATTAGTAATTATATTAAAGAATGTTTTTAATTAAAAAAGAGTTAAATTATCATAAAAGTATACATTAATATTAATTTGGGTGTATATATTCTAATGCATGGTTAAATATGCATAGATATGATATTATTTTATATAGTATCTTTTTTGGAAAAGTTAGCAGGGGGTTGCGTATGAAGAAGAAGAAAAATGGGTTATTTTCAAGTGGCCTATTTTATGTGGTTATCTTTGTCGCATTGTTAGCTGTTTTTTCATGGTTTTTCCGTGGTAACAGTAATTCATCATCGACAGAGGTTATTTCATCAAGTACGTTCATGAGTGAACTGAAAGATAATGATATTAAGAGTTTTTCAATGCAGCCAAGTAATGGTGTTTATAAAGTTACTGGTGCTTATCGTAAAGCTCAAAAAGCGCCTAAATCAAGTACTGGAGTGATGAGTTCTTCATCTTCTTCAAATACTGTGACGCACTTTTCAACTAGTATAGCAACAAATGATTCTAACTTGGCACAAGTACAAAAATTAGCTGCCAATAAGAATGTAAAAGTTAGTGTACAACAAGAATCTAATTCTGGTTTATGGGTCAACTTGTTAACAATGATTGTTCCAATGATTATTATCATCATCTTCTTCTACATGATGATGGGACAAGCTGGCCAAGGTGGTCAAGGCGGCCGGATGATGGGCTTTGGCAAGTCAAGAGCTAAGAAGGCTGATAAGAAGGCTAACAAGGTTCGTTTCTCCGATGTTGCTGGTGAAGAAGAAGAAAAACAAGAATTAGTTGAAGTTGTTGAATTCTTGAAGGATCCGCATAAGTTTAAGGCTTTAGGTGCAAGAATTCCATCAGGTGTTTTACTTGAAGGACCTCCTGGTACTGGTAAAACATTACTAGCAAAAGCGGTTGCTGGTGAAGCTGGTGTACCATTCTATTCAATTTCTGGTTCTGACTTTGTTGAAATGTTTGTCGGTGTTGGGGCATCACGTGTTCGTGATTTATTCGATCAAGCTAAGAAGAATGCACCTGCAATTATCTTTATTGATGAAATTGATGCGGTTGGTCGAAAACGTGGCGCTGGCATTGGCGGTGGCCATGATGAACGTGAACAAACTTTGAACCAATTGTTAGTTGAAATGGATGGTTTTACTGGTAATGAAGGCGTTATCGTCATTGCTGCTACTAACCGTTCTGATGTTTTGGATCCAGCGTTATTACGGCCAGGTCGTTTTGACCGGAAGATTTTAGTTGGTCGTCCTGATGTTAAGGGTCGTGAAGCAATTTTGAAAGTCCATGCGAAGGGTAAGCCATTAGCACCTGACGTTAGCTTGAAAGAAATTGCGCGTGAAACACCTGGTTTTGTTGGTGCTGACCTTGAAAACCTTTTGAATGAAGGTGCTTTAGTTGCAGCACGGCGTGGTAAGAAGCAAATTGATGCTTCTGACCTTGATGAAGCCGAAGACCGTGTGATTGCTGGACCAGCTAAACATGATCGTGTTATGAGTAAACAAGAACGCTTAACAGTTGCATACCACGAAGCTGGTCACGCAATTATTGGGTTAGTATTGAGTGATTCTCGTAAAGTACGGAAGGTAACAATTGTTCCGCGTGGCCGTGCTGGTGGTTATGCCGTAATGTTACCACGTGATGATGAATTCTTACTTTCTAAGAAGGAATTGTTAGAACAAATCACTGGTTTATTAGGTGGTCGTACTGCTGAAGAAATTATCTTCGATCAAGAATCAAGTGGCGCTTCAAATGACTTTGAACAAGCTACCCAAATTGCACGGACAATGGTTACCCAATATGGAATGAGTGATCGTTTAGGGACAGTTACATTAGAAAATGCTCAACAAGATGAATTCTCACGGCCAGCATATTCTGAAACAACTGCCGCAACCATCGATGATGAAGTAAGAAGAATTATTGATGAATGTCACAAACGTGCTCACGATATCATTGAAGCACATCGGCAACAACATAAGTTGATTGCGGAAGCATTGCTTAAGTACGAAACATTAAATGAAAAACAAATCTTGAGTTTGTTTAATAATGGTAAGATGCCTGATGAAAATCCAAATGAATTTCCAAGTGAAAAAGAAGCATCAACGTACGAAGAAGCTAAGAGTGCATTAGAAGCTAAGGATGCCAAGCGGCAAGCCTCTGAAGAAAAGGTTGATGAAAAGATTGCAGCTAGCGATGCTGCATTGGCTTCACAAGAAGCTAGTCAATCAATGGCTGATAGCATTGCTGCTAGTGAATCTGCTGCATCAGCACAAGAAGAATCAAGTGCTAGTGCTGCACCATCACAAGCATCATCAAGCTCTAAGAGCAATGATGAAGACGATAAATAATAAAAAACAAGTAATCTCGGTTGAGATTACTTGTTTTTTTTATATATAATTTGAATGAAATAATTATTAAGAGGCAAAAATAATGAGTAACGATTATTTAGTTAAAGCAATTACTGAAAATGGTTCTTTACGCGCTTTTGCAGTTAATGCAACTGAAACAGTTCGTAAAGCTCAACAAATTCATGATACTTGGAGTGCATCTTCAGCTGCTCTTGGTCGGACCTTAGTTGGTAGTGGGTTATTAGCTGCTGCGGGTTTAAAAGGAGATCAACATTTAACTGTCCGTGTTAATGGTGATGGCCCAGTTGGTGGCATTATTACTGATGCTGATGCGCAAGGTCATTTACGTGGTTATATTCAAAATCCCCATGTGAACTTACCACTTAATAAGAAAGGTAAAATTGATGTTCAACGTGCAGTCGGCACAAATGGCTCATTGAGTGTTACTAAGGACTTAGGCTTAAAACAACCATTTACTGGTGAAGTACCATTAGTATCCGGTGAATTAGGAGAAGACTTTACTTATTATTTAGCTAAGTCTGAACAAATTCCTTCAGCTGTTGGCTTATCAGTTTTTGTTAATGCTGATAGTACTATTGGTGTAGCTGGTGGCTTTTTAATTCAAGCTTTACCAGGTGCAACAGATGAAGAATTAACTAATTTGGAAAAGACACTTAAGGATTTACCATTGGTTTCCCAATTATTACGTGAAGGTAATACTCCTGAACAAATCCTTAAACGAATTTTTGGTGATGAAGCATTAAAATTCTTAGGAACTGAAGAAATTAGTTATCATTGCAATTGTTCAAAAGAACACTTTGCTGATTTGTTAGCAACCTTAAGTACCAAAGAATTACAAGCAATGATTGATGAAGATCATGGTGCTGAAGTTACTTGCAAATTCTGTGGGAAGCATTACAAATATTCTGAAAGTGAATTAAAAGATATTTTAAAACAAAAAAATAGTAAGTAGCCATTTTATTAATTCGCCACTAGCACAGTTATGAATGAATGATTATACTAGTAAATAGTGAATTTAATTAATGAAAATTAATTAAACGGATGATTGATAACATAATTTGTGTTATCATGGCAAATAATATTAATAATGAATAGGTGAAAAATACATGGAATGGAAAATAGGTAATTTAACAATTCCTAATCGTATTGTTGTTGCACCAATGGCTGGTGTTACTAATATGGCTTTTCGTGTTACTGCTAAGGAATTTGGCGCAGGCTTAGTTGTTTGTGAAATGATTAGTGATCGTGGCTTAATTTATCACAATAAGAAGACTTTAAGCATGCTTGATGTTGCTGAAATTGAACATCCAATGAGTATTCAAATTTTTGGTGGTAGTAAGGAAACATTAGTTGCAGCTGCTAAATTTATTGATAAGAATACCCAAGCCGATATTATTGATATCAACATGGGTTGCCCCGTTAATAAAGTTGTTAAAACTGATGCTGGTGCGCACTGGTTACTAGATCCTGATAAAGTTTATGAAATGGTAGCAGCTGTTACTGATGCTGTTGATAAACCAGTAACTGTTAAAATGCGGACAGGTTGGGATAAGGATCACGTTTATGCTGTGCAAGATGCCCTTGCTGCAGAACGTGGTGGTGCAGCTGCTATTGCAATGCATGGTAGAACTCGTAAGCAAATGTATAGTGGTCATGCTGATTGGAATATTTTAAAGGAAGTAAAACAAGCCTTGCATATTCCATTTATGGCTAATGGTGATATTCGTACGCCTGAAGATGCTAAGTACATCATTGATGAAGTTGGTGCTGATGCTGTAATGATTGGTCGTGCTGTCTTAGGTAATCCATGGATTATCAAACGGATGCAAGCTTATATTGAAAAGGGCGAAATGTTACCTGAACCAACTCCACGTGAAAAGATTGCAACTGCTAAATTACAATTGCAACGTTTAATTGACCTTAAAGGTGAAAACGTCGCATGCCGTGAATTTAGAATGCAAGCTGGTTACTTCTTAAAGGGCATTCCTCATGCTGCACGGACACGTGCTAAGGTAAACTCTGTAGAAACACAAAAAGAAATTGATGATGCTCTTGATGATTTAATCGATAAATTAGAAGCACGAGCTGCGAAAGAGAACGCTACTCGTGTATAATATAATAAGTTTTTAAGAGAAGGAGTAATTGATTTGGCTAATAATAAGACAAATGATAGCAAAATGAACGATCAATTACGCGTTCGTCGTGAAAAGATGCAAAAGTTACGTGACGAAGGTATTGATCCATTCGGTCATCGTTTTGATCGTGACCACACTACTCAACAAATTCGTGATGAATTTGGTGATAAGACTAAAGAAGAATTAGCAGAACATCCAGTTAAGGTTGTAATTGCTGGTCGAATGATGTCAAAACGTGGTAAAGGTAAAGTTGGCTTTGCTGATATCATGGATCGGACTGGTCGTATTCAAATTTATGTTCGTAAAGATGTTGTTGGTGAAGAAAACTATAATGAAATCTTTAAACCATCAGATTTAGGTGATATTTTAGGGATTTCTGGTGAAGTAATGAAGACTGATACTGGTGAATTAACTGTTAAAGCTGATCACGTTACCATGTTATCTAAAGCATTACGGCCACTTCCTGATAAGTATCATGGTTTAACTAATGTTGAACAAAAATATCGGCAACGTTACTTAGACTTGATTTCTAATCCTGAAAGTATGGATCGGTTTATGAAACGTACCAAGATTATTTCAGCTGTTCGTGAATACTTGGACAATGAAGGCTTCATTGAAGTTGAAACACCAGTATTGCATACTAGTGCCGGTGGTGCTGCTGCACGGCCATTTGTTACCCATCATAATGCTTTAAATATTGATTTATACTTACGAATTGCTTTGGAATTACATTTGAAGCGTTTGATGGTTGGCGGTATGGAACGTGTTTATGAAATTGGTCGTGTGTTCCGGAATGAAGGTATGGATACCAAGCATAATCCTGAATTTACTTCATTAGAAACATATGCTGCATATTGGGATTTATCAGATGTTATGGTTGAAACTGAAAATATCTTCCGTTATGCTGCTCAAAAAGTTTTAGGTAAGACTGATATTACTTACCAAGGTCAAGCAATTGACTTAGGCAAACCATTTGTTCGTAAGCATATGGTTGATGCAATTAAAGAACAAACTGGCGTTGATTTTTGGAAACCAATGTCATTAGATGAAGCACGGCAATTAGCTGATGAACATCATGTTAAATATGAAGAATATTGGCAAGTTGGTCATATTATCAATGCATTCTTTGAAGAATTTGTTGAAGATACTTTAATCCAACCAACCTTTATTTATGGTCATCCAATTGAAGTTTCACCATTGGCTAAGAAGGATCCTAAAGATCCACGGTTTGTGCAACGGTTTGAATTATTCATTGGTGGTAATGAATATGCGAATGCTTTCACTGAATTAAATGATCCAATTGATCAGCGGCAACGTTTTGAAGAACAAATGGCTGAAAAGCAAGCTGGTAATGATGAAGCCGAAAGCATTGATGAAGACTACATCGAAGCTATGGAATATGGTATGCCGCCAATGGGTGGTTTAGGAATTGGTATTGACCGCATGGTAATGCTTTTGACCGATGCACCATCTATTCGTGACGTATTATTATTCCCAACAATGCGTCCTGAACATACTAAATAATGAAATGAATTAAAAATCGTGTTAATTGTTAAATTTAACAATTAACACGATTTTTTTATTTTTTTACTTGACGTTATAAAGAAATGCTGATAACATAATATTTGCTGTTAAGCAAGTGATGATTATTTAAATACTACTTTTGCAAAATGAATAAAAAAGTAGTTGACAAGTAAAATAAAACTTGCTAA
>CAWUZD010000004.1:0-25161 GCA_963926925.1 uncultured Lactobacillaceae bacterium | reverse complement strand
TCATTACCAGAAGTAACACGGGCTAGCCGTAATTATATTTCTTTTTTAATTAATGGCCGTTATATTAAGAATTTTTATTTAAATAAGGCCTTAATTGCTGGTTATGGCTCAAAATTAATGATTGGGCGTTTTCCAATTGCAGTGATTAATATTCACATGGACCCATTATTAGTTGATGCGAATGTTCATCCTACCAAACAAGAAGTGCGAATTAGTAAGGAAGAAGCATTAGGTGAATTATTAACTAGTACGGTCTATCAAAAATTGGCACGGTTGAATTTAATTCCTAATGCGCTACGGCATCAGCCACGTATTAAACCACAAATTAATAATTTTGAACAAGCACCATTATCTCAACAACTAACACTTGATGAAGCCTCGTCAGCAGCTGATAATGTTATGCAAGCCATGCAAATTCGGGAAGATGATGAAGTTTTATTAAATGATGAATTTTTTGATGATCAAAGTGATCAGCGTGATTTTATTGAAGAAAAAACTTCACAAGCACGCTTTCCACAATTACGCTACTTAGGACAAGTTCATGGTACCTATTTATTGGCCGAAGCCGAGGATGGTTTATATATTCTTGATCAACATGCGGCCCAGGAACGGATTAAGTATGAATATTATCGGCAAGCAATTGGTAAAGTTAGTGATGATCAACAAACATTATTAGTACCAGTGGTGTTAGATTATGCTAATAGTGATGCTATTAAAATTCGTGAACGTATGCATTTTTTAAATGAGATTGGCATTTTTCTTGAACCATTTGGGCAAAATAGTTTTATTTTACGAACACATCCAACGTGGTTTCCAACGAATAATATTGAAAATACTGTTCGTGAAATTATTGAAGATGTTTTGCAAAATGGTAAAATTATGGTTGCACAATTTCGTGAAAAGACAGCAATTATGATTAGTTGTCGGACATCAATTAAGGCCAATCATCATCTTGAACCTGATCAAGCACAAGCTTTATTAGATGATTTAGCGAAAACGCAAAATCCATTTAATTGTCCCCATGGTCGGCCAACTTTGGTAAAATTTAGTAATAAAGATTTAGAAAAAATGTTTAAACGCATTCAAGATCCACACGATACCCGTGATACTAAAATAGGTGATTAGATGTTTGAATATTTAACAGGAATAATTACGGCCATTTATCCAGATTATTTAGTTTTAGATGTTAATGGCATTGGTTATAAATTAATTGTTGCCAATCCATATTATTATGAAATTAATCAACAACCGGTAACAATTTATGTTTATCAAGCTGTTCGTGATAATGATGTTTCGTTATTTGGTTTTATTGACTTAGATGAAAAACGCTTATTTGAAAAATTAATTAGTGTTTCAGGAATTGGTCCCAAAAGTGCATTAGCCATTTTGGCCGGTGAAGATCACCAAGGGTTAATTCAAGCGATTAATAATGAAGATGTAAAATACTTAACGAAGTTTCCCGGCGTTGGTAAAAAAACGGCTCAGCAAATAATCCTTGATTTGAAGGATAAATTAGGTAGTTCTGAACAATCACAAACCAATGTTGATTTATTTGCTGGTGAAGGTAATAACCACTTTTTGGAAGAAAGTCTTGCCGCTTTAGAAGCGCTAGGATACAGTAAACGTGAAATTAAAGCTATTAAGCCACAATTATTAACAGTTGAAGCTCACGATACTAATGATTATTTACGTGCGGCATTACGATTACTTCACAAGTAATCTTAGAAAGGAAAATTCATGACAGAGGAAAGATTAACTTCATCGCAAAATGTTGATAATAACGAAAGTGCTCTTGAAGTATCATTACGTCCGCAAAGTTTACAAGAATATTTAGGACAAAGTCATGTTAAAAATGAATTGGCGGTGTATATTCAAGCTGCCAAACAACGTGAAGAATCATTGGATCATGTTTTGTTATATGGTCCACCTGGTTTAGGTAAAACCACTTTAGCAATGATTATTGCTAATGAATTAGGTGTAAATATTCATACGACAAGCGGTCCAGTGATTGAACGTCCTGGTGATTTAGTTTCATTACTAAATGAATTACAGCCAGGGGATGTGTTATTTATTGATGAAATTCATCGTTTGCCTAAAGTTGTTGAAGAAATGCTTTATTCAGCAATGGAAGATTTTTATATTGACATTGTTGTCGGGCAAGGTCCAACCGCACATCCCGTTCATTTTCCATTGCCACCATTTACATTAATTGGGGCAACCACGCGTGCCGGTTTATTATCAGCACCACTTCGTGATCGTTTTGGAATTGTTGAACATATGGCTTACTATACTCCTGAAGAATTAACGCAGATTATTAATCGTTCAGCACGGATTTTTAATTTATCAATTAATGAAGCAGGAGCCCATGAAATTGCCCGGCGTTCACGGGGAACACCACGAATTGCTAACCGGTTATTGCGGCGGATTCGTGATTTTGCTAATGTTGCTGGCCAAGCGACAATTGATCAAAAATTGGCTGACCAATCATTAACCAAACTAGCTGTTGATAAAGCTGGTTTAGATGATATTGACCGGAAGATATTATTATTAATGATTAATGAATATCATGGCGGCCCAGTAGGACTAAATACAATTGCGGCTAATATTGGTGAAGATGCTGATACGATTGCCGCTGTTTATGAACCATATTTATTGCAAAGTGGCTTTATTCGCCGCACTGCTCGTGGTCGGGTGGCAACGACCAAAAGTTATCAACATTTAAATATTCCATTACCCACAAAGGAGAATTTTTAATGAGTAAAGAACACTTAACAACAGATGACTTTGATTATGATTTACCACAAGAATTAATTGCCCAAACACCAGTTGCTAAACGTGATACTTCACGTTTACTTGTTTTGGATGTCACAACTGGCAAAATGGCTGATAAACACTTTTATGATATTGTTGATGAATTACATGCTGGGGATGCTTTAGTAATGAATAATTCTAAGGTAATGCCCGCCCGGTTGTTCGGTATTAAAAAGGATACTGGTGCGCATATCGAAGTATTATTATTAAATAATACTGAAGGCGATAATTGGGAAGTATTAATGAATCCAGCGCGTCGTGCTAAAGTTGGTACTAAGATTACTTTTGGTAATGGCGAATTAACTGCTGTTGTTACCAAAGAATTAGATTTTGGTGGGCGCATGATTAAATTCTATTATGATGGTATCTTTATGGAAATTTTGGATAAATTGGGTGAAATGCCATTACCACCATATATTAAAGAAAAATTAGCTGACCCTGATCGTTACCAAACTGTATATGCTAAGGAAGTTGGTTCAGCTGCTGCCCCAACTGCAGGCTTACACTGGACTAAGGATTTATTAAAGAAGGTTGAAGCTAAAGGTGTTAAATTAGTATATTTAACTTTGCATGTTGGTTTAGGAACATTCCGTCCGGTAACTGAAAAGAATATCGAAGATCATAAGATGCACAGTGAATTTTACCGGTTAACACCAGAAGCCGCTAATACTTTAAATGAAGTGCGGGCTAATGGCGGCCGAATTGTAGCAACTGGGACTACTTCAATTCGCACATTAGAAACGATTGGTACTAAGTTTAATGGTGAAATTAAACCTGATAGTGGTTGGACAGATATTTTCATTAAACCAGGTTATCAATGGAAAGTAGTTGATGCTTTTATTACTAATTTCCATTTACCAAAATCAACCTTAGTTATGCTAGTTGCTTCATTTACTGGCCGTGAATTAATACTAAAAGCTTATCAACATGCTGTTAAAGAACGGTATCGGTTCTTTAGTTTCGGCGATGCAATGTTTATTAAAAGATAATTTTAGAAAGGAATTTTTATGACATCACCAGTTCGTTATCACTTAATTAAAACAGAAAAACACACCGGCGCTCGGCTTGGTGAAATTATTACGCCACATGGTACTTTTCCAACACCAATGTTTATGCCAGTGGGGACTAATGCGACTGTTAAGACCATGTCACCTGAAGATTTGGATGTTATTGGTTCGGGCGTAATTTTAGCAAATACTTATCACTTGTGGTTACATCCCGGTGAACAAATTGTTAAAGAAGCAGGTGGCCTTCATAAGTTTATGAATTGGCACCGTGGTATTTTAACTGACTCCGGTGGTTATCAAGTCTTTTCATTAGCTAAATTACGGGATATTTCTGAAGAAGGCGTGCACTTCCGTGATCCTGCAAGTGGTGCTAAATTGTTCTTATCACCTGAAAAGGCTATTCATATTGAAAATGATTTGGGACCCGACATTATGATGAGTTTGGATGAATGCCCACCATTTTTTGAAAGTTATGAATACATGCGTGATTCTGTTGCGCGGACTAGTCGTTGGGCTGAACGGGGCCTAAAGGCACATCGTAATCCTGATACACAAGGATTATTTGGAATTGTTCAAGGTGCTGGTTTTAGAGATTTACGTGAACAAAGTGCACGTGATTTAACTAGTTTAGATTTTGCTGGTTATGCCATTGGTGGTTTATCAGTTGGTGAATCATCTGCTGAAATGGCTGAAGTGCTTTCATATACAACACCGCTTTTACCAGAAAATAAGCCACGTTACTTAATGGGTGTTGGTTCACCTGATGGTTTACTAAATGGTGTTTTACATGGAATTGATATGTTTGACTGTGTATTGCCAACCCGAATTGCTCGGAATGGTACTGTAATGACAAGTCACGGCCGGTTGGTTGTTAAGAATGCTAAGTATGCGCATGACTTTACGCCATTAGATGATCAATGTGACTGCTATGTATGCCGTAATTATTCACGCGCTTATATCCGTCATTTGATTCATGTTAACGAAACATTTGGTATGCACTTAACTAGTTATCATAATTTGTACTTCTTATTACACTTAATGCAACAAATTCGTCAAGCCATTATGGATGATGACTTAATCGATTTTGCCCGTGGCTTTGCCCATGCCTATGGTTTTGATAAAGAAGGTAGCAAGGGCTTTTAATAAAAATGTTTTAAAATTAGCGGTTTTAATTATCAGATAATAAATTTGGGCTATACATTTGATAATAAATTTGGTACATTACTTTATGAAGAAAACTTAGAAGGGTTGATTTTACTGTGTTAATTTGTGCAACTAAAGCAGGTGGATCAATTGTTTCACTTTTGATTCCATTATTATTTTTAGGAATTTTATACTTTTTGATGATGCGTCCTCAAAAGAAGCAACAACAACAATATCAAAATATGTTGAGTAATCTTCAAAAAGGTGCCCATGTCATTACTATTGGTGGCATATATGGTGTAATTGATTCTATCGATCGTGATAAGAATACAGTTGTTTTAGACTGTGATGGCATTTATTTGACATTCAAATTACGTGCTATTCGCGAAGTCGTTGATGAAAAGAATGAAGCCGCTACTAAGACTGATAAAGAAGTAACTGCAACCAAAGCTGATGATGCTGATACTAAGGATACTAAAGCCACTGTTGAAGAAACTAAGCCAACAGATGCAGCTACTAATGATGAATCAGCTAGTGACAGTGCTGCTGATCAAAATTCTGATAAATAATAATTTTATTAATTTATTTATAACGTCGGTAGAATGCTAATTTACAAGCATCTAGCGACGTTTTTGTATGTTATAATATAAAAATAATGGAATAGGGATTGGGTCGATCGCTTAATGACAACAACAGCAAAGATGTCACCAAATCGTGAAGATTATTTAAAAATGATTTTTGAACTTGGTGGTGACACAAAAAAAGTCTCAAATAAACAAATTTTAGGTGGTTTGAATGTTTCTGCTGCTTCAGTCAGTGAAATGATATCTAAATTAGTTGATGAACACTATGTGAACCATACACCATATCAAGGTATTCAATTGACTAAGAAGGGTATTAAGGCTGCTGCATTATTAATTCGCAAACATCGTTTATGGGAAGTTTTTTTGGTTAAAGAATTGCATTATGCTTTTAATACGGTTCATCCTGAAGCTGAAGTGCTTGAACATGTTACTACTGCTGAATTAGCACAACGGTTAGATGCCTTTTTAGGTTTTCCAAAACGTTGTCCTCATGGTGGAGTAATTCCTGATGCTAATGGTAATTTTGAACAACAAAGTCATGAATCATTAGCTTCACTGCACGAAGGTGAAACAGCTAGAATTGATCGCTTTATTGATGATCGGGAATTACTAGACTATATTCGTGAAACAGGTTTAGCAATTGATGATAAAATTATTGTACGGCGCATTAATTCATTTGCGAGTGCTGTTACGATTTATGATCAACGTAAGCAAAGTGAATTACAAATTGGTTTAAAAGCGGCTGAACATATTTTTGTTGATAAAGAAGAAATGAAATAATCCTATGTCATTATTAGAATTACCGTTAATTAATGATACTCATCGTAAGATTATTCATATTGATATGGATGCTTTTTATGCTTCGATTGAAGAACGTGATCATCCGGCTTATAAGCAAAAGGCTTTGATGATTAGTCGTGATCCACGAACTTCAGGGGGACATGGTGTAATTGCGACTGCTAATTATGTAGCACGACGTTATGGCGTTCATTCAGCAATGAGTGCTGCTGAAGCTAGTCGCTTAGTGCCAGCGCAGATGGCTGTTTTTAAACGACCTAATTTTACTAAATATCGTGCGGTTTCCCAGCAAATTCATGAAATTTTTTATATGGTTACTGACAAAGTTGAACCAGTAGCACTGGATGAAGCTTATTTGGATGTTACTGATAATAAGTTTCATCAACAAGATACGATTGTATTAGCACAATGGTTACAACATCGGATTTACCAAGTGACTAATTTAATTTGTTCGGCTGGTATTTCGTATAATAAGTTTTTAGCTAAAATGGCATCTGATTATCGTAAACCACATGGACGTACGATTATTTTACCAGCACAAGCAATTAATTTCTTAAAACGAATGCCAATTGCTAAGTTTCATGGTGTTGGTAAAAAAACTTTACCTAAATTACTAACAATGAATATTCAGACAGGTGCGGATTTATTGCAGGTACCTTTAGATACATTAATGGTACAATTTGGTAAAGCTGGTTATTTGTTATATCAACATGTCCGTGGTATTGATAATCGTCCTGTTGTTTACCAACGAATTCGTAAATCAATTGGCCGCGAACATACGTATGATCGTCGTTTACAAAGTGAAACCGAAGTTACTACACAATTACAAATTCTTGCCCAACGTGTGCATCAAGATTTATTAAATCAAAATGCTCAAGGACAAACAATTGTTTTAAAAATTCGTGATAATGATTTTAATACAATTACCCGTCGCCAAACTTTGCCTAAAGCAATTGATCAAGCTGACGATATTTTTCAAGCAGCGCTAGCTTTATGGCAGACGTACGGAAAAATGCAAACGAGTATTCGCTTATTAGGAATAACAATGACAACATTGTCATTTCATAATTATGAGGATATTACTTTGCCATTATTTGATGAATAAATATTAAAAGAGGATAAAGATGGAAATTACTGATCAAATTATTGAAAAAATTAAAGAATACCATACAATTATTATTCACCGTCATGAATCACCAGATCCAGACGCTTTAGGTTCACAAGCTGGTTTAGCCGAAATTATTCGGACTACTTATCCAGATAAAAAGGTTTATCAAGTTGGTGGGAGTGTTGGTAATTTAACATGGCTTGCTAATGAAGATGAAATTAGTGATGATACTTACCAAGATGCATTGGTAATTGTTATTGATACAGCTGATACGCCACGTGTTAGTGACCAACGTTTCTTAACTGGTAAGTTTATTGTTAAAATTGACCATCATCCTAATGATGATCCTTATGGCAACATTAATTGGATTAATGAAAAAGCATCTAGTTGTGCTGCAATGGTTGTTGACCTTTATAATGCTAGCCATGGTGAACTTAAAATGACTAAAGAAGCAGCGCGGTTATTATATGCTGGCATTGTTGGTGATACTGGTCGTTTCTTATACTCAAATACTACTGCACATACCTTTGCTTTAGCTTCACAATTATTGAAGACTGGCTTTGATAATGCTGCAATTACCCAAAAATTAAATGAAGTAACTTTACAACAAGCTAAATTGCAAAGTTATGTTTATGATCATTTAACCATTGCTGAAAATGGCGCAGCCTATATTATTTTATCTAAGGAAGTATTAGATAAATTAGGTTTGAATGTTCAAACGGCAAGTGCTGCTGTTTCAACACCAGGACGGTTAAGCGACGTGGTTGACTGGTTAATGTTTGTTGAACAAAGTAGCGGTGCTTTTAAGTATCGTGTTCACCTTCGTTCTAAAGGACCAGTTATTAATGGCTTAGCTAAAGAACACAATGGTGGTGGTCATCCATTAGCTAGTGGTGCTAAAGCAGTCGATGATGCCGAAGCTAAAGAAATGATTGATAGTTTAATTGCGTTAACTGATAAAGCACTTGAAAAAGAACAAAACGAACAACAAGACTAAGATTTTAAAGAAAGATAACAAAATATGGCAAATTTTGAACAATTTAATTTACAACCTTATTTATTAAATGCAATTAATGCATTAGGTTTTAAGGAACCAACACCTATCCAAGAACGTGTTATTCCAATGGTAATGAGTGGTAAGAGTGTCGTTGGGCAATCACGGACTGGTAGTGGGAAGTCCCATGCCTTTTTATTGCCAATTTTTAATAAATTAAACCTTGATGCTAATTATGTTCAAGTAGTGATTACAGCACCAAGTCGTGAATTAGCATTTCAATTGACCCAAACAGCCGAACAATTGGCAAAGTATGCACCACAACAAGTGCATATTGGTAGTTATATTGGCGGAACAGATAAGCAACGGCAAGTTGAAAAGTTAGCAATTCACCAACCACAAATTGTAATTGGGACACCTGGTCGTATTTTAGATTTGTTGCGTTCACAAGTTTTGGATATTCACAAAGCAGCAACCTTTGTTGTTGATGAAGCAGATATGACATTGGATATGGGCTTCTTGCCTGACGTTGACCGGATTGCTAGTATCTTACCGGCTAACTTACAAATGTTAGTTTTCTCAGCAACAATTCCGCAAAAGTTACGTCCATTTTTGAAGAAGTATATGCGTAATCCAATTGTTGAAGAAATTAAATCACAAACCGTTATTAGTCCTAATGTTGAAAACTGGTTATTTTCAACTAAAGGTCGCGATAAGAATAAATTGATTTATCAATTATTAAAGATTGATAATCCGTTTTTGGCAATTGTTTTTGCTAATACTAAACAACGGGTTGATGAAATTCATTCTTATTTGACTGATCAAGGGATGAAAGTTGCTAAAATTCATGGTGGCTTACAACCACGGGAACGGAAACGTATCATTAAAGAAGTAATGGCATTAAAGTATCGTTATGTCGTTGCTACTGACTTAGCAGCACGTGGTATCGATATTGAAGGAGTATCACATGTTATTAATGATGATGTTCCTGAAGATTTGGAATTCTTTATTCACCGGGTTGGTCGTACGGGTCGACAAAACATGCATGGTATTGCAGAAACCTTCTATGAACCTGGTGAAGAAGAACGCATTGATGAATTGGAAAAGATGGGTATCAAGTTTGAACCAAAAGCCATTTTTAATGGCGGGATTGTTGATACTCATGATCGTAACCGGCGTGATAAGCGGAAACCAATTCAAATGGCTTTAGACCCAACTTTGAAGGGATTAGTTAAAAAAGCTAAGAAGAATAAAAAACCTGGTTATAAACGTAAGATTAAGACAGCAATTGAACGTGATGTCGCTGAAAAGCGGAAATTAGCACGTCGCGCTGCAATTCGTCGTAATCGCAAACGTGGTTAAATAAATCTAAAATAAGACTAGCGTTATTAAAAACTAAATGATAAACTTAGAACAGTTGTTTATAATTAGAATATTAGGATATGCTATTTAGTTATTTAAAATACAGCGAGGTTTTACTTGATGAGAACAAACCATTTAAAGCTAAGTAGTGCTCCCTAATAAGTAACGTGAATAAATATTTTAAAGTGGTAAACGATAAACATCGTTGCAATCAAGGTGGTACCGCGCCCGTGGAGCGTCCTTGAATAAGCAACGGTGTTTTTTACTTAATTTTATTAATTAATTACGGGGTAAAAACATGAAAGATTTAACAAGTGGTCAAATTCGCCAAATGTTTTTAGATTTCTTTAAAGAAAAAGGTCATGATGTTGAACCTAGTGCATCATTGATTCCTGTTAACGACCCAACTTTATTATGGATTAATTCTGGGGTTGCAACTTTAAAGAAGTATTTTGATGGCACAGTTGTACCTAAAAACCCACGAATTACTAATGCTCAAAAGAGTATTCGTACTAATGATATTGAAAATGTTGGTAAAACTGCTCGTCATTTAACATTCTTTGAAATGTTAGGTAACTTTTCAGTTGGTGATTACTTTAAGAATGAAGTTATTCCTTGGGCTTGGGAATTCTTAACAAGTCCAAAGTGGTTAGCATTAGATCCAAAACGTTTGTATGTTACTGTTTTCCCAAAGGATAAGGAAACATATCGGATTTGGCATGAAGTAATTGGTTTACCAAAGGATCATATCGTATTAACAGATGATAATTTCTGGGATATTGGTGGCGGTCCATGTGGTCCTGACTCAGAAATTTTCTATGATCGTGGTCAAAAGTATAATAATGTTCCTGAAGATGATCCTGAAAACTATCCTGGTGGCGAAAATGAACGTTACCTTGAAATTTGGAATATTGTCTTCTCTGAATATAACCATTTACCAGATGGTCGTTATGTTGAACAACCACATAAAAACATTGATACTGGAATGGGCTTAGAAAGATTAGTTTCAATTATTCAAGATGCACCAACTAACTTTGAAACTGATTTATTTATGCCTATCATTGAAGAAACTGAACGCCTAAGTGGTAAGAAGTATGGCACTGATGAAAATAATGATGTTTCATTTAAGATTATTGCTGACCATGCGCGTACAGTAACTTTTGCAATCGGTGATGGTGCTTTGCCAGGTAATGAAGGCCGTGGATATGTTTTACGACGGTTAATCCGGCGGGCAGCATTAAATGGCCGTAAATTAGGTATTGATGGTAGTTTCTTATATAAATTAGTACCAATTGTTGGTCGTATTATGGAAAGTTACTATCCAAGTGTCTTAGAACAAAAAGATTACATTGAAAAAGTCATTAAATCAGA
This sequence comes from uncultured Lactobacillaceae bacterium, assembly GCA_963926925.1. Classification (GTDB taxonomy): domain Bacteria; phylum Bacillota; class Bacilli; order Lactobacillales; family Lactobacillaceae; genus Paralactobacillus_A. The sequence goes on along the minus strand of CAWUZD010000004.1, from coordinate 13,983 downwards.
AGAAGAACGTTTTGATGTAACTTTAAGTGACGGCATGACTTTACTTGATCAAACCATCGCTAAGACTAAAGAAGCTGGTAAAAAGGTAATTAGTGGTAGTGATGCCTTCAAGTTATTCGATACTTATGGCTTCCCAGTTGAATTAACTAATGAAACTGCTCAAGATGAAGGCTTAAGTGTTGATATGGATGGTTTCAAAGCCGAAATGGAAAAGCAACGGCAACGTGCTCGTAATGCTCGTTCTGATGAACAATCAATGGGTTCACAAAACAAGTTATTACTTGATTTGAAAGATAAGAGTATCTTTACTGGTTATACTGAATTAACTACTAATGATGCTGAATTAATTGACTTGATTGTTGATAATAAACTTCAAGATCAAGCAACTGATGGTAAGGCATTAGTCGTTTTTGACAAAACACCATTCTATGCTGAAATGGGTGGTCAAGTAGCTGATATTGGTACTATTAAGAATAGTGATGATCAACTTGTTGGTCGTGTGCTTGATGTGCAACATGCACCTAATGGTCAAAACTTACACACTGTGGAAGTTTTAGGCACATTACGTAAAGGTGATCACTACACATTAAGTGTTGATGCACAATATCGGCACAAGATTATGCGTAACCATACAGCTACACACTTACTTGATCAATCATTACGGAATGTTTTGGGTGAACATACTCATCAAGCTGGTTCATTAGTAGAACCTGATTATTTGCGGTTTGACTTTACTAACTTTGGTCAAGTAACACCAGAACAACTTAAACAAGTTGAATTGATGGTTAATGAACAAATTTGGAAAGCTATTCCTGTTAAAACAGTTGAAACTGATATTGAAACAGCTAAAAAGATGGGTGCCATTGCCATGTTCTCTGAAAAATATGGTGATCGCGTGCGTGTTGTTCAAATTGGTGACTTTAACTCTGAATTCTGTGGTGGTACGCACGTTAAAAACACTGCTGACATCGGTATCTTTAAGATTGTGAGTGAAACTGGTGTTGGTGCTGGTGTACGGCGGATTGAAGCAGTAACTTCAGAAGGTGCATATGAATTCTTGGATAAACAACAACAATTGTTATCACAAGTTTCAACTAACTTAAAAGCAACGAAGTTAGATGAAGTACCACAAAAAGTAACCCAATTGCAAGCCCAATTGCATGATGCACAAAAGATGAATAGTGCTTTACAAGCTAAGTTAGCTAGTCAACAAGCAAGTCATATTTTTGATGAAGTTCAAGAAATTAATGACTTTAAGTTAGTTGCTGCACAAGTTAAAGTTGAAAGCATGAAGGAATTACGGCAATTAGCTGACCAATGGAAGACTAAACAAGTATCTGACATCTTGGTACTTGGTGCTGCTAACGATGATAAGGCAAACTTAATCGTTGCTGTCAGTGATGATGCTGTCAAACGTGGCATTAAAGCTGTTGACTTGATTAAAGCAATTGCTGGTCATATTGCTGGTGGCGGCGGTGGTCGTCCAACATTAGCACAAGCCGGTGGTAAGAATCCAGCAGGTTTACCACAAGCACTTCAAGCTGCTAAAGAATGGTTAAAACAACAATAAAATTGTGGAAAAAACGTTAAAAACACGTTAAAATACACTATAATTAAGTTAGTAAGTGAATGATTATTGATTAATAAGGTGGGGATATCTTATGCGTAGTTTAGATGAAACAGTTCACTTTGATTTTAACAATAACAAAGAAAATGATGTTCATGAAACTTTAGAAAAAGTTTACCAAGCATTAGAAGAAAAAGGTTATAATCCAATTAACCAAATTGTTGGTTATTTATTATCAGGTGATCCAGCTTATATCCCACGTTACGATGATGCCCGTAACTTAATTAGAAAACATGAACGTGATGAAATAATTGAAGAATTAGTGCGTCACTATTTGAATCAGGAAAAATAAGTATGCGATTAATGGGATTGGATGTTGGCTCCCGGACTGTTGGGGTAGCCGTAAGTGATTTATTAGGATGGACAGCACAGGGTGTTGAAATTGTCCATATTAATGAAGATAAGGAAGAATATGGATTAGACCGGATTGCCCAATTAGTAAAAGAATATGAAGTAACCGGTTTTGTCCTTGGCTTACCTAAAAATATGAATAATACTCTTGGACCACGTGTCGAAAAATCACAAGCTTATGGTAAGATGCTAACTGAACGTTTTCATTTACCAGTTGATTTTATTGATGAACGTTTAACAACTGTTGAAGCAACCCGGATGCTGGTTGAACAAGCCGATACTTCACGGAAGAAACGCAAAAAAGTAATCGATAAATTAGCTGCCGTACTTATTTTGCAAAATTATCTTGATGCACATGGTAAATTAACCAAGCAAAGTTAATAAGAATGGAGTGTAGCTTTATGGCAAAAGAAGATAAACAAAATAAAGCATTTGATGAAAATTCCCAAATTACTTTAGTTGATGACCAAGGTAATGAAGAATTATATAATGTTTTGTTTACTTTTGATTCTGAAGATTATGGTAAATCATATGTATTGTTATACCCTGCCGGTGCAGCTGAAGATGAAGAAGTAGATATTCAAGCATTTTCATTCAAGTCAGATGATAATGGCGCAACCGCTTCTGGCGACTTGTATCCGATTGAAGACGATGATGAATGGAACATGGTTGAAGAAGTTTTAAATACTTTCTTAAATGACGATAACATCAATAAGAAATAAAGAAAGATAAAAGATAAGACGACGAGTAGTCGTCTTATTTTTTATCTTATTGAATTTTTTGATGTTTTAATGATAAAATAAGCAACAGTAATTTTTATGGAGAGATTATATGTCAGCAAATGCACGTCGTTATAAAGCGACTATTAATAATAAACAATATGTTATTATTGGTCCTGGTTCTGATGAACGCATGGCGGCCGTTACGCAAATTGTTAATAATGAATTAGCACAAATAAAAAAATTATCACCACAAATTTCGGCGGAAGATGCTGCTATTTTAGTAGCCTTTAATGCTGTTTCTGACAAATTAAAAATGTGTGAAGATCAACAAAAAGAACAGTAAATTTACTGCATAAAAATATAGTGGGTGAGTAAATGTTATTATCAATTGTAATTTTACTTATATTAGCGTATGGCTTTTATGTTGGTAGTCGTCGTGGCATTATTTTAGAATTAGCATATACAATTGCATATGCATTAGTTTTAATTATTGCAGTAGCAACATATGCAGGTTTATGGCCAAAGTTTCAATTAATTGTGCCTTATCCATCAGCAATTTTGAATAGTAAATTTGCTTTCTTTAATTTGTCAGCAGGGTTAACATTGGATAAGTCATTTTATGCTGGTTTTTCTTTCTTATTTGTCTTATTTGTAGGTTGGTTAGTAGTTAGATTTATAATGATTTTTGCTCATCAATTAACATATTTAGAAATTCGTCAACCTTTTAATAAGATTGCCGGTGGCATTTTAGGATTAATTGTTACATATATTGGTTTATTTTTTATAATATACTTATTAGCATTGATTCCAATCAATGGGCTTCAAGAACAATTAGCACATTCACCATTGAGTGTTTTGATGGTAAAGTATACGCCATTTTTTAGTTCACATGTTCATCAATGGTGGATTGATAGTATTTTGAAATAACTATTTGGGCTGTGAATAACAGCTCTTTTTTTATGAGGAATAAAAAAGTAATGGTACAAAATATTTTAAAAACATTAGAATACGATAAAGTTAAACAACAAATTAGTGAATACTTAAACACAGTAACTGGTAAACAATTACTTGATAAACTTAAACCAAGTAGTGATGTTGCCGAAGTGCAACAATGGATTGATGAAACTAAAGATGGTGCAGATATTTTGCGCCTTAAAGGTGGTATTCCTGTTGCCCAACTAGCTGATATTCAGATGCAACTAAAACGTTTAGCAATTGGCGCTGAATTGAATGGTTTAGAATTAGCGCAAATTGGTCGTGTTTTACGAACTGTTAGTGAAGTTGTGAAGTTCTTTAACAATCTTAATGATGATGAAGTAGCATTACGGCGGCTTTATCAATTAAGTGATGAATTGGTTGAATTACCAGTTTTGTCACGTAAGTTACGTGTTGCTTTGGCTGATGATGGTAGTGTTAATGATGAAGCATCAGATAAGTTAAAGGCATTACGTCATGGTTTACAAAGTATTGAAGCCCAAATTCGTAATAAAATGAATGATTATATTCATGGCGGCATGTCAAAATACTTAAGTAATCCAATTATCACTATTCGTGATGATCGTTATGTTATTCCGGTTAAAGCCGAATATCGTGGTAATTTTGGTGGGGTTATTCATGACCAAAGCGCTAGTGGGCAAACCTTATTTATTGAACCACAGGCTGTTGTTGAATTGAATAACCGGTTGCGGCAACAACAACTTGAAGAAAAGAATGAAATTGCACGTATTCTTAGTGAATTAACAGCTGAAGTAGCACCATCACAAACTGATATTGCCTTAGATATGGACTTACTAGGTAAGTTTGATTTTATTAATGCAAAGGCACGGTATGCGCATGACTTGCATGCGACTGAACCACACATTAATGCTAATAATTACATTGATTTACAACAAACATGGCATCCATTAATTCCATTAGATAAAGTTGTAAAAAATGATATTCACATTGGTAAAGATTTCCAAGCAATTATTATTACTGGTCCGAATACTGGTGGTAAGACAATTACTTTAAAGACATTAGGCTTGGTTGAAGTAATGGCACAATCTGGTTTGTTTATTCCGGCTCGTGAAGATAGTCAAGTAGCCGTCTTTGACCATATCTTTGCTGATATTGGGGATGAACAATCAATTGAACAGAATTTGAGTACTTTTTCTGCTCATATGGAAAATATTACTGCGATTCTTAAGCATATTGATAAAAATAGCTTAGTATTATTTGATGAACTTGGCGCAGGAACTGATCCGCAAGAAGGAGCAGCATTAGCAATTGCTATTTTGAATGCGGTTGGCGCAATTGGTGCTTATGCAGTGGCAACAACACACTATCCAGAATTAAAAGCATATGCGTATAATACGCCACAGACCATTAATGCTAGCGTTGAATTTGATTCAATGACATTACAACCAACTTATCGTTTGTTGATTGGGGTACCAGGACGTAGTAATGCTTTTGATATTTCTAAACGCTTGGGCTTAGATCATAATATTATTGAACAAGCTAAACAATTAATGAACAATGAAAGTCAAGATCTTAATAATATGATTTCTGATCTTGATAAGAAACGTAAGATTGCTGAAAATGAATATCAACAAGCACAACAACAATTGACAGAAGCACAAAGTTTGCATGATCAATTGCAACAAGCTTATGATTACTTTAACAACGAACGTAATGATCAACTTAATCGTGCTAAACAAAAGGCTAATAGTATTGTTGATAAGGCACAACGGAAGGCTGAAGCAATTATTGCCGACTTGCATAAGTTGCAACAACAGCAGAATACGCAAATTAAGGAAGATCAATTAATTAAAGCTAAGACTGCTTTGAATAATCTTCATTATGAAGATAATAATTTGCAAAATAATCGTGTATTACGGAAGGCTAAACAACAGCATGCACTTCACGTTGGCGATGAAGTAAGATTGTTACAATATGGTAATACAGGAACTTTGTTGAAACAAATTGACGCCCATCACTGGCAAGTTCAAGCTGGGATTATGCGGATTAATGTTAGTGATGATGAAATTGAAAAGATTGCTGCTGCGAAACAAGAAGCGGAAACAGTTCGGCACATTACGACTATTCATCAACAAAGTACCGTATCAACGAAGTTAGATTTGCGTGGTCAACGTTATGATGAAGCTATGGCTAACCTTGATCGCTACATTGATGCGGCATTATTAGCGGGTTATCATAGCGTTACGATTGTTCATGGTATGGGTACCGGTACAATTCGGCAAGGCGTACAAAATTACTTGAAACGTAATTCCCAAGTTAAGAGTTATCATTACGCTACTGCTAATGCTGGTGGTACTGGCGCAACGATTGTTGAATTTAAGTAATTTACTTGTAAAAAGTAAGTAGATGCCTTATACTAAGAATAAATTAATGAATGAGGAGAAAAAATATGGCTGTTGAAGAAGTAAATGATCAAAATTTCAATGCTGAAACAGGCACTGGTGTTGTATTAACCGACTTTTGGGCAACATGGTGTGGTCCATGCCGGATGCAAAGTCCTGTTATTGATAGTTTGTCAGAAGAAATGCCCGATGTTAAATTTACTAAGTTAGATGTTGATGCTAATCCTGAAACTAGTGAAGAATTTAACATTCGTGCTATTCCAACAATGATTATTAAAAAGGATGGTAACCTTATGGAAACAGTAGTTGGTTATCATACTAAAGATCAATTAGCTAATATCTTATCTAAATATACTGATTAATATGAAAGGAAGACTGCGGTCTTTCTTTTTATTTTAAAAAAAATAAAAAGCACCCATGAATTGCTTTTTTATTAGGAATAATTATGATAAGCTGTTATCGTTTGATAAAAAATAGCTAATTATTAAAGTAGCATACTAGTAATTTTTATTGCTTTTTCTGATGAGTAATAACTATAATATTATTTATAATTTAAAATAAGGGTGGGATGAACATGCTTAAGAAATTACAAAAACTTTGGCATAATTCAACCTTTCAGTTTGTCTTTCGTACAGTTTTCTACTTTGCGATTTTGATGGTCCTTGTTTATCTCTACAGTTATAGTGGTGTTAACAACGGTACCTTTATTTACAACGAATTTTAAACATAGGAGGGTTACTAGCTATTAAATAGTTAGAACTAATTATGATTAATAACATTATTGAAGCAATTGATCATGTTGCGTTAACTAATCCTGAACATATTTGTTACGTTGATGGTGATCATCAATATACATACGGTACATTGAAAACCATGTCTGATCATTTAGCTGGTTATTTTGCGCAACAATTTCCTAATCGTGAACCAATTATTGTTTTTGGTGGGCAAACCTTTGAAATGATTGTTACTTTCTTAGGATTATCTAAGTCAGGACATGCTTATATTCCAGTTGATACACATTCACCTAATGAACGTATTCCTCAAATTCAATCTGTTGCTCAACCTGCAGCAGTAATTGCTGTTGAAGATCTTCCTATTGAAATTACTGATGTACCAGTTATTAATAAAGATCGATTAATGGAAGCAGCCCATAACGATGTTTATAACTATGATATGGGAATGGCTGTAAGTAAGAATGATAATTACTATATCATCTTTACTTCAGGCACAACTGGTATGCCTAAAGGTGTACAAATTAGTCATGATAACTTGTTAAGTTTTGTTAATTGGGATGTTGATTCCTTTAATTTACCGCAAGGTGTTAAGGCAATTTCACAAGCACCATATTCCTTTGACTTATCAGTTATGGATTTATATCCAACATTAGTACTTGGTGGGACTTTATATGCCTTACCACGGCAATTGACTGATAATTTTAAACAATTATTTGAAGTATTACCAACTCTTGGTATTAATGAATGGGTTTCAACACCATCATTTGCAGAAGTATGTTTGTTAGATCCTAACTTTAAGCAAGCTAATTATCCTGATTTGAATCGCTTCTTATTCTGTGGTGAAGAATTAACTAACAAAACAGCACGTGCTTTGTTAGGACGTTTTCCAGATGCGCAAATTTATAATACTTATGGACCAACTGAAGCAACTGTTGCCGTAACTGGTATTCAAATCACAACCGAAATTGTGGATAAATACCAACGGTTACCAATTGGTTATGCCAAACCTGATACGAAAGTATTTATTGCCGATGATGATTTACAACCTGTTAAAGATGGTGAAAAGGGTGAAATCATTATTGCTGGTCCAAGCGTTTCCAAGGGATATTTAAATAATCCTGAAAAAACTGCTAAAGCCTTCTTTAAATATGAAGGTGAACAAGCATATCATACTGGTGACTTAGGTTTAATGGAAAATAACCTCTTATTCTACCGTGGTCGTAGTGATTTCCAAGTTAAATTACATGGCTACCGGATTGAATTAGAGGATGTTGACCATAATTTGAATCAAGTATCTTATGTAAAACAAGCAACTACAGTACCAAGATATGATAAAAATTGTAAAGTATCACAATTGGTGGCTTATGTAGTGCCAAATGATAATGACTTTGAATTAGAATTTGCCCTTACCCAAGCAATTAAGAAGGAACTTGGCGAAATGGTAATGTCATATATGATTCCACAACGATTTATCTATCGTGATAGTTTGCCATTAACTGCTAATGGTAAAGTTGATCGGAAGAGTTTAATGGCCGAGGTCAATAATAAATGAGTCATTGGATAAATTTACAACCTTATGAAAGTCCAATCTATATTGTTTGCTTAATTGTTGCGTTAATTCCGTTAATGATTGGCTTATACATGGGCAAACGATTTCATTGGTATGAAACACTAGTATCATTTATATTTATATTATTTATCTTTGATGGTGATAAGGTAACACAAGGAATTTCATTAATTGGGTATATGATTGTTGAAATGATTATTGTGCTGGCTTATGCCCATTATCGGATGAAACCTAATTCACCTAATAAAACCTGGGTGTTTGTGTTAACGGTATTTCTTTCAATTGTGCAATTAGCAATTGTTAAGTTAACGCCATTGTTTACCAGTGGTAAGAATTCAATTCTTGGCTTCTTAGGAATTAGTTATTTAACGTTCCGGGTTGTCGGCACAATTATGGAAATTCGGGATGGTAGTATTAATGCTAAGAATTTTGATCCACGAAAATTCTTCCATTTTGTTTTATTCATGCCAACCATTTCTGAAGGACCAATTGATCGTTACCGGCGTTGGGTAAAAGATTATGATCAAGTTCCTGATCGTGAAAAATATCTTAAAATGTTAGGTAAAGCAACTCATTATATTATGTTAGGTTTGTTTTATAATTTTATTTTAGGATATTTATTTGGTAAGTTGATGTTACCAAATGTGGAACATTTGGCAATGTTATCACGGCATAATTTCCTTGGTATTTCCTGGGGTTTAGTTGGGGTAATGTACGTTTATAGTATGTACTTGTTCTTTAACTTTGCTGGTTACAGTTTATTTGCTGTTGCGATTAGTTATATGATGGGTATTGAAACCCCAATGAACTTCAATAAACCATTTATGTCTTATAATATTAAAGATTTCTGGAATCGTTGGCATATGACATTGTCATTCTGGTTCCGGGATTACATTTACATGCGACTTGTTTTCTTCTTAATGAAACATAAGTGGATTAAGAGTCGTGTCACGATTGCTAACTTAGGTTACTTAACTTTATTTATGATTATGGCGGTTTGGCATGGTGAAACCTGGTACTACATGCTTTATGGGTTATACCAAGCTTGTGCCATGATTATTAATGATGCGTGGATTCGGTGGAAACGGAAGCATAAGGATTTGTTACCATCTAATAAATTCACAAAGGCAATGTCAACATTCTTTACATTTAATGTTGTTTGCTTGAGTTTCTTAATTTTCTCCGGATTCTTAAATACGCTATGGTTTAAGTAATAAATTTTATAAAAAGAGGAAGTAGATAAATATGGCAAGTGAAGCAGAAATTCGCGATGTTGTAATGGATGTATTAACTGATTTAACTGGTTCTGATGAAGTAAAGGAAAATCCAGATATTCAATTATTTGATACTGGTTTATTAGACTCAATGGGCACAGTTCAATTATTATTGGAATTACAAAATCGTTTGGGAATCGATGCACCAGTATCTGAATTTGATCGTCAAGAATGGGCAACTCCAAATAAAATCATTGCAAAGGTTGCATCACTTCAATGAAAGTAGGTAAAAAATTATGGCAGATCTTTGGTCCGCTTACTATTGCTATTATAGCGGTTATTGCAATTTTATTCGCACCAATTAAGGGGCATGTATCTAAGGATACATTACAAAAAGCAGCTAACTCACTTTCATTGAATGTTTTTAAAGGTGAAATGATTAAGGAACAAGCAATGGCTCAAAATTATGTGCCATTCATTGGTTCATCAGAATTGTCACGGATGGATCCTTTGCATCCTTCAGTTTTAGCCCAAAAGTATCACCGTAATTACCGACCATTTTTACTTGGTTCAGCGGGAACATTATCATTAACACATTACTTTTCTGTGCAAGCAATGAGTAAAGTGTTAAATCATCGTAAGGCTGTTGTGATTATTTCACCACAATGGTTTGTAAAACGTGGTGTTGATCCGAATATGTTTCAATACTACTATTCTAGTTTACAAACGATGTCATTTTTAGAAAATGCTAAAAATACTAAAATGGATCGTTACGCTGCCCAACGCTTATTATCATTTCCATCAGGTAGATCTGATAAAGTAGTTGAAGCTGCTTTGGAAAATGTTGCTAATGGTAAGCCATTAACTGGTTTTCAATCATTTTATATTCGTGATTTTAAAGGCCTAATTCTTCATCATGAAGATATCTTATTTAGTCGGTTGTTTATTAAAAATAATCAACCATTATTAAATAAGCAAGCAGCTAAATTGCCAGCTAAATATAATTACAATGAATTATATCAAGATGCTGTCAAAATGGGTGCGGCTAATACTCAAAATAATCCTTTCCGTTTGAAAGATAACTTCTATACTGATCGGGTTAAGAAGGTAATTAAAAAATTGAAAGGATCACAAGTTGATTTTAATTATACCAAATCACCTGAATACTCTGATTTTGAATTATTATTAAATCAATTTGCTAAAGAAAAGACCGATGTGCTCTTTATTATTCCACCAGTTAATAAACGGTGGATGGAATACACTGGTTTGAAACAATCAATGTTAAATGAATTTGATCGTAAGATTACATACCAATTACGCAGTCAAGGCTTTAACAATATTGCTGATTTATCACAAGATGGTGGGCAACCATACTTCATGCAAGATACAATTCACTTAGGTTGGACTGGTTGGTTAAAAGCTGATCAATACATTCGGCCATTTTTGAAAGACTTACATGCAGGTAAAGTTGATTATCATATTAATGATTATTTTTATACTAAAAATTGGCAACAACGTAATCCAGCAACGATTAAATAAAAGAACTTGTGATGATAAAATCACAAGTTCTTTTTTTAACATAATTTTAATATAATACTAATTTGTGAAGTGTTATTTTTAAGTTGTATAAAATAAATTAATTAAAAAATAACAAATAAATCCTAATAAATTAAGAATCTGTTATTAAAATGTTTTTTAGTATTTATTTAAATAAGAAAATATTTCACAAACTTTTTTATTTAAAAACGTTATTTAATTATTTAACAATTTGATTAAATATTTTATAAATACTATTATATTCATGTAATAAAATTAAAAACTGGGAATGATAAGAAATAATGATAAAAAAGCGTAAAGGTACAAGTAAGAAAAAAGTTGTAGTTCCAGAATTAATGGCTCAGCAATCCGCATTGCGTGATTTATTAGAGGAGTATCAACAACTTGCCATGCGCTTGCATGAAATTCAAAATTTAATTTATGAAAAAATAACTGATAGTTTATATCATTCAGCTATTCGTAATGTCAGCGCTACCGCTGAAAAATCTATCGAAAGTATTACGCAATATGTAAGTATGTGGATTGATGACATTGATCATTTAGCACAAAACGTTCAAGAAGAGGAAGATTAAGTTAGTATTCTACATATTTAGAATAATTTATTTTATAGTTAATAAATAAAAGCACTTATTATTTAATAATAAGTGCTTTTTCTTTTAAAAGTTTAAGGCATCTAAGTCATCATCAGTAGGATCAAGTTGACAAGTAATGATAATATTATCATCCTTATGTTCACAAGTTGCTTCACATGGATAATTTAATTGTAATTGCCGCGTTTGCGCAATAAAACCAGCTTCCAATTGAAATTCAGCTGCAGGATCTAATGTTAGCCGCTGATGAACATCATCGCCACTTAATTTATATATTTCTTTGTAGCGACCTTGGCGTGTTAATTCTAAAGTACCCCAGTGCATTTTTTGACAAAATTCACTGAGCGTATGGGGATCAGGAAGAGCAAAATTATTTGCTAAATTACGTCCGGCCCAATATAAAATAGCTGCAGTATCATCGCCTAAGATATTAGGAATGACCATATCACGTAATACTAAAGCATCATATGTAGCAGGTGCATCCTCCTTGTTTAAGGTTTCTTGCCATGCTTTAATATCTAACGTCATTGTGCATCACTTTCCTTTGAATTTGTTCAACTATTATATTAACATGAAAATAGCACTATTCAATGAGGCGAAAGAAGGCTTAATAATGAGTCAACAACCTATTGGTTTTTTTGATTCTGGTGTAGGTGGCTTAACGGTTTTAAAAGCTGCCTTAGCCAAATTTCCTAATGAAAATACAATTTATATTGCGGATGAAAACCATTTGCCATACGGACCACGGCCAGCAGCTGAGGTAAAGCGTTTTGCATGGCAAATTACTAGTTTTTTATTAGATAAAGATATTAAAATGTTAATTATTGCTTGCAATACGGCAACAGCAGCAGCTTTGGCTGATTTACAAGCAAAATTAGCAATTCCCGTCATTGGTGTAATTATTCCTGGTGCTCAAGCTGCACAACGGACAACACAAAATGGGACAATTGGCGTAATTGCCACTGAAGGAACGATTAAAAGTAATGCTTATCAAAAGGCGTTAAAAGAAATTGATAATGATAGTAAGGTTGTTAATTTGGCCGAACCTGATTTTGTAACGTTAGTTGAAGAAAATCGTTATCAAGATCCAACGATTAAACCAATCATTAATGATAAATTGCAACCATTAAAAGCAGCTCATATTGATACTTTAGTAATGGGATGCACGCATTTTCCATTATTACGGCCACTTATTCAAGAAGTAATTGGTGACCAGGTAACATTAATTGATCCGGGTATTGAAGAAGTCCGGATTGCTGATACTTTACTAGATTATTATCAATTGCGTAATTATAGTAAAACACCAGCGCAACATCTTTTCTATACAACGGGAACAACTGCTCATTTTGATAAAATTGCGCAACAATGGTTACAACAACCACAATTGCATTCACAACATCTTGATTTAGGAAGTGATTAATATGCGTCAAAACGGTCGTGAGTTTGATGAAATTCGGTCTTTACATGTACAAAATGATATTAATGATGATTTGTCAGCCGCATTGTTAGTTGCTAATGGTGAAACTAAAGTATATGTAACGATTGATCCAGTTGCTAGTGAAAAGTTGCAAATTACTGGTAATGATTTAAGCAATAGTGTTCACTGCTTATCACGAATTACGACTTGGTTGAATGATGTTTTATGTAATCAATTTAATAAATCAAATAATTGTTCATTAGCAATTACATATACGATTTTGGCTAATGATGGTTCTTTAATGGCGACATGCTTTAATGCAATTATTTTGGCATTAGCACAAAGTGATTATCATTTTGATATTAAACAATTACCTGTGGCTATAACATTGGGAAATACCCTCAATGGGAGTATTAAAGTTGATTTGGAAAATGATGATTTAGCAACTTTGAATACCGCTATTACGATGATTGTTGAAGCGAATAATCATATTAGTAACTTATACCAAAATGCTGCTGGTAGCTCGTTAAATGCCTTTACCACATTGCTAACGGCAGGAATTAAAGCAGCAACCACACGGCGGCAACAGATGATGGCATATTTATATCATACCTTAATGCCTTATCAAGATTTGCATTTAGATCATAATACGATTGTGATTGCCACGCATAATCTTAATAAGACCCGTGAATACCAAGCCATGTTTGCCAAAAAAGGTTTAAAGATTAAAACGCTTAATGATTTTCCTGATTTGCCAGTTATTCGTGAAAATGGGCAAACTTTTGAAGCTAATGCCCGTTTGAAAGCTGATAAAATTGCTAACTTGTTAAATTTACCAGTTTTAG
>CAWUZD010000003.1:0-17385 GCA_963926925.1 uncultured Lactobacillaceae bacterium | reverse complement strand
TTTGATTTATTAAGAACATTAGCCAAAAATCCAAAACAAGTCTTTTCACGTGAACAATTGCTTGAATTAGTATGGGATTATCAATATTACGGTGATGAACGGACTGTTGATGCTCATATTAAGAAGTTACGGCAAAAGATTGAAAAAGTTGGTCCACAAATTATTCAAACAGTTTGGGGTGTAGGGTATAAATTTGATGATTCTCAAGATGGTGACGATGAATAATGAAGATTGTTTGCCAACAGATGCTGGCCTTTTTTAGTGTCATTGTAATTGCATTGGTAATTACGGGTTTATCATTTATTCAGTATCTTTCCAAATCATTGTATGATACTACTTATACAAAATTAACTAACTATGCTAATATCGTTCAAAATGTTTTCATTGCCGATGATTCCACTGATATTAATGCGGTTAATTTCTTACAAAATAGTGAAACCATTTTGCATGATCAATATGTTAATTTTGTAGTATTTGATGATAATAATAACGTAGTTTATCCGACTGATTTACGGACGCATCTTAGTAAATTATACTGGCGTGATTTAAAAGAGGGTAAAACTATTAAGTTACGTTTATTGCCACAAAAAAATAATGTCACGCGTGAAAAAGAAGACCAAATTGCTATTATTAAGCCAATTATTTATCAAAACAAATTGCGGGCTGCAATTTATGTTGGCTCAGCAGTTGCCAATGTGCGCACAACTATTCAAAGAATTGAAAATGATTTATTGTTATCGTTACTTATTTCAGGAATAATTGCCATTATTTTAAGTTACTTTTTGGCACGAATTATTGTTTTGCGGATTAATCGTTTACGTGAAGCAACGCATAAAATTGCTGAAGGTAATTATAATGTGCATTTACAAAGTAAAAACCATGATGAATTAGATGACTTAATTGATGACTTTAATAGTATGTCAAAGGTCTTAGTTGCTTCACGTAAGGAAATTAAGCATCAGGAAGAACAGCGGCAACAATTTTTAATGAATGCTGCGCATGAAATGCGGACGCCGTTAACGACTATTAATGGATTGTTGGAAGGCTTAATCTATGATGCAATTCCTAAAGAAAGTCGTGCTAAAAGTATAATGTTAATGCAAAGCGAAACGAAACGTTTAATTCGTTTGGTTAATGATAATCTTGATTATGAAAAGATTCGTACTAACCAAATTCCGTTACATGAAAAAACTTTTGATGCAACGGAAACAATTAATAATATTGTTTCTCAATTAGCTAATAAAACTAAGGATGCTAATGACACGATGGTTTTTGAAGCTAAAGAAAAAGTACAAGTGTATGCGGATTATGATCGTTTCGTACAAATAATGTTTAATATTATGCAAAATGCAGTGCAGTTTACTACTAATGGAACTATTACCATTACGGCTAAACATCAAGAACATTGTGCTGTTTTTACGGTTAGTGATACTGGGATTGGGATGACTGCTGAAGAAATGCGTAATATTTGGGAACGGTATTATAAAGCTGATCCTTCACGGAAAAACACGAAGTATGGTGAATCAGGCTTAGGTATGGCAATTGTGCGTCAGTTAATTGAACAACATCATGCCCAAATTGATGTTACTAGCCAAAAAGGCAAGGGAACATGCTTTACAGTGACCTTCCCTGATAAGGATTATTCCTTACCAAAAGCTGATAAAAACGATAATAAATAAAGATAAAAAAATAACCGTAGTCTTCATTGACTACGGTTATTTTTTTGTTATTGTGAAGCACTAGCGTAACTGCCACTCGTGGATGTTTGGCTTTCATCATTACTTTGACCGTTCTTAATATTATCAGGCACTTCAGTAATATCTTGAGTTTTATTAGCTAATTCAGGTGCATCAGTATGATAAAGGTCAGTAGTTGATTTATCATGATTTTCAGCATATAAACTAGTAGATTTATCACCCAATTGTTGATTAATTGCCATTTCACGTTGGTAGCAATCAGTGTAATTATAATCTTTTGGTGCCACTGGTTTAAAGCCAGGCGGTGTATAGAATCTTAGTAAGTTCTTTTCATTTACCTTATCAGATAAGGCTAATTCAGTATTAACTTGCTGCTGATCACGGTTAATGATTTTAGTTACCTTAGCACTTGGATTATTAATGACTTTACCAGTGCTGTTAAGATAAATTTTACCATCAGTAACGGTGTATTTTGGTGTTACAAAATCATGATTACGGAAGGCGACTAACTGGCGATGTTGTGGTGATAGTAAGTCAGTTCCGAATTGGACATAATTTTGTGTATTAATACCTAATAAATGTAATAACGTTGGTAAAACATCAATTTCACCACCATAGGTATGATCAATGCCACCTTTTAGGCCAGGCATATGAATCATAAATGGTACCCGTTGTAATTGGGCATCATCAAAACTATTCCATGTATCAGGATTTTTACCTAATAATGGCGCTAATGTCTTGTTACTTGAATCAGCAATGCCATAATGATCACCATATAAAATGATAATTGATTTATCATATAAGCCACTAGCTTTTAAGTAATTAAAGAATTCCTGAACAGCTTGATCAAGATAGTGGGCAGTTTGGAAGTAACCATTAATTGTATTATCAGAAGTATTAGCTGATGGAAAATTAGTATCATCTTTTGATAATGGGTATGGGAAATGGTTAGTTACCGTAATAAACTTTGCATAAAATGGTTGTTGCAACTGTTCAAGGTACTTAATTGATTCAGCAAACATTAACTTGTCTTTTAATCCATATTCAAGCGTTGTTCCTGAAGAAGTATCAAAATATGAACTATCGAAGAAGTAATCATAACCCATAGAACGATATGTATTATCACGATTCCAAAAAGTACCAACATTACCATGGAAAACAGCACTAGTATAACCTTGAGTTTGTTGTAAAATAGCTGGTGCTGCTTGGAAAGTATTATCAGTTCCCAATGAAGTAAATAATGAACCTTGTGGTAAACCAAAGGTACTAGTTTCTAACATATTTTCAGCATCAGATGTTTTACCTTGACCAACTTGATGGAAGAAGTTATCGAAACTAATAGTGTTTTTATCATGATAAAGTGAATTTAAGAATGGGGTAACTTCTTGGCCATCAATCTTTTGGCCAATTAAAAATTGTTGGAAACTTTCAAGGTGAATAATGATAACATTTTTACCTTTAGCAACACCAAAATAATTCTTATTCGGTGCTGCATAGTTTTTATGAATATAATTAAAAACATCATCTAATTGGGCACTATCAGCATGAGACCGAACTTGATTATTTTGGGCAGTCTTAATGGCATCATAAACTGTTAGTGCATCAATCCCAATATATTTAACAATATAATTACGATCAAAAGTACGTGTTAATAATTGCGGACGATTCATTTCACTTAAACTAAGATCACTACTAAATAAAGCTGCTGCTAGTGAAGTAACTGCAAAAGCTTGTAAGGTTGAAACTGGTTTAAGCTTTAAAGTTGGTTTATTAAAGAAGTTAACGATTTTTTGCGGGCAGATTAATGCTAACGGCCGAATATGCATTAAACCACGACCGATTAAAAATAAACCAAAGATTAAAAAGTCAATCCAATAAATTAAGTCACGTGGTTTCATCAAGGTAATTGAACTAGCACTTAAACCATGTGAAACTTTTGAAACGCCTAACATCGTGCCGACAGTAAGAAAATCGGTAAATTCACGATAGTATAAAACGTTGGCATATAATAAAACTGTACTTAATAAATCGATGACAATTAATGTCCAAAAAGCAACACGGCGATTTTTAATATATAAAGCAATACTTAAAATTAACAATGTTGCGCCAATTGGATTAAATAAAGTTAGGAAAAATTGTAAAGGATCAGCTACTCCTAGTGAAAAATCAACGTAGTAGGCGAAAACGGTTTTGATCCAAATTGCTAATAATGCTAACACAACAGGAAAAAATGGTGATTTTTTCCATCGTTGTAAATGTTCACGCATAAATGCTGAACCTTCTTTCGACGTATTGGAATAAAATTATTTTACTCGGTATTTGTTTACTATGTAAACCTAATTTACAAAGATTGAACCTAAACTTAACATTAATAATTTCTTATATATTATTGTTCTTGCGTAAAGAAAATAAAACAGATAAAGTAACAATATAGTATAAGCTAACAATAAGGAGAAAAATATGGCTTATATCACGTTAAATGATAAATATGTTGCTGATTTTATGCATCAGCATGAATTAGAACAAATGCAACCACTAATCACAACTGCTAACCAGATGTTACGTGAAGGTAGTGGTGCTGGTAATAATTTTCGTGGCTTTTTAAATTTGCCAATTAATTATGATAAAGACGAATTACAGCGTATTAAACAAGCTGCTAGACTAATTCAGAGCAATTCAGAAATTTTTATTTCAATTGGAATTGGTGGTTCATATTTAGGTCAACGGATGGCTATTTCATATTTAAATGGTAGCTTTTATAATGATGATCCTGAACGGCAAACTCCGCAAGTATTATATGCTGGTAATTCATTAAGTGGTACTTACTTACATGATTTGTTAAAAATTATTGGTGATCATGATTTTTCAATTAATATTATTTCTAAATCAGGAACGACATTAGAACCTTCTTTGGCGTTTCGTGTGCTTAGAAATAAATTATTTGCGAAATATTCACCAGCTGAAGTTAAACATCATCTTTTTGTAACTACTGATCGCCAACATGGCGCACTAAAAAAAGAAGCTGAAACTGCTGGTTATCAAACTTTTGTTATTCCTGATGATATTGGCGGCCGTTTTTCAGTATTAACGGCAGTTGGTTTGTTGCCAATAGCAGTCGCTGGCGGTGATCTTGATCAAATTTTACAAGGTGCTGCTGATGCACATCAAGATTTTAGTAGTGATGATCTTACTCAGAATGAGGCTTATCGTTATGCAGCAATTCGTAACGTGTTATATCGTAAAGGCTATGCAATTGAATTATTAGAAAGTTATGAACCTAATTTAACTTACTTTAGTGAGTGGTGGAAACAATTAACCGGTGAATCAGAAGGTAAGGATGGTAAGGGGATTTATCCAGCTTCAGCTAGCTTTACTACTGATTTGCATTCATTAGGTCAATATATTCAAGATGGTCGTCGTATTCTAATGGAAACAGTACTAAATGTGATTAAACCACCATATGATGAAGTGGTTTGCAATGATGCTAAAAATCTTGATGGTTTGAATTACTTAACGGGTGATTCAATGAATGAAATTAACCATAAGGCTTACCAAGGTGTAATTGCTGCCCATGTGGCTGGTGGTGTTCCCGTAATGAGTATTGATGTTCCTGAACTTAGTGCTTATTCATTAGGCTATTTAATTTACTTTTTTGAAATTGCAATTGCTATCTCCGGTTATGTTAATGGTATTAATCCCTTTAACCAACCAGGTGTTGAAGCATATAAGCATAATATGTTTAAATTATTAGGACGTCCCTAAACAAATGAGGTGAAAGATAATGTATGATGAAAAATTTATGAAATTAGCCGCTGAAGAAGCAGCTAGTAATTTAAAAACGCATGAAGGTGGTCCATTTGGATCAGTTATTGTTAAAGATGGCGAAGTAATTGCGAGTGGCCATAACCGGGTATTAGTTGATAATGATCCTACTGCTCATGGTGAAGTTACGACAATTAGAAAAGCTTGCCAAGCTTTGCATACTTATGATTTAAGCGGTTGTGAATTATATACAAATGCTTATCCATGTCCAATGTGCTTAGGTGCTATTATCTGGGCTAATATTAAAACTGTTTACTATGGTAATACCCCTAAAGATGCAGCTGACATTGGCTTCCGGGATGATTTTATTTATAAATTTATCCAAGAAGGAATGAAAAACCCACAAGTATTGGATTTATCACAACATGATCGTGATTTGACTATTAAGGGTTTTGAACAATTTAGTAGTGATCATGATAAAACAATCTACTAATTGTTGATATTGACAAACATTGATTTTGTCGATAATATAATACTGTAACATTATTGGGTAATAGCGAAATGGTAACGCAGTGGACTCTGAATCCATAATTTCTTGGTTCGATCCCAAGTTACCCAATTAATAATACAGTAAGGACTTATCTGAGGATAAGTCCTTTTTTTGTAGATGCTATTTAAGCATCTTTATTAATTTTGATGTATCATAGGGAATATAAAAAAGGAGGAGTTATTATGGAAATCGAACGTGCTTGTACTTCAATGTTAGTTGGTAAAAAAGCAAGTATTGATGGTTCAGTAATGATTGCTAGAAATGATGATACTTTTTTACCATTAACACCACAACGGTTTTATATGCATCCTGCTTGGCATAATCAAAAAGGCCAAATGCTTAAATCATGGTTAAATGGCTTTGAAATGGAATTGCCAGCTGATGGTTATCGTTATAATGCTGTTCCTAATGTTGATTATAAAAAAGAAGGTTATTACGAAGAAAGCGGTATTAATGAAAAGAATGTTGCAATGTCCGCAACTGAATCAACTTATGGTAACGAACGGACTTTAGCATATGATCCTTTAGTTAAAGATGGTTTGGATGAAGATTGTATTGTTAATGCAACACTACCTTTCATTGATTCAGCACGTCAGGCAGTTCAATACTTAGGTAAGTTGATTACTAAGTATGGTTCTCCAGCAGGTAATTCAGTATTATTTGCTGATAAGAATGAAGCATGGTATATGGAAATTGTTACTGGTCATTTATGGTTAGCACAACGAATTCCTGATGATGCTTATGCAGTTGTTGCCAATGAAGTTGCTATTCAGGAAGTTGACTTTAATGATACCGATAATTTCCAATGGGCTGATGGTATTCGTGAATTTGTTGATGAACATCATTTAAATCCTGATAAAGATGGTTGGAATTTACGTCATATTTTTGGTACCTTTAATGAAAAAGACCGGCACTACAATACACCACGGGTTTGGTATGGTCACAATTTATTTAATCCAGGTTCTGAAGATAATCCTGAAAGTGGTGAAATGCCATTTATCATGCATGCTGATCATAAGATTACTCCTGATGAAATCGAATTTTACTTAGGTTCTCATTATAATGAAACCCAATTTGATCCACTTGGTCATGGCAGTGAAGCTGACAAACTTCGTTACCGGCCAATTGGTTTAAATCGGACCCAAAACTCACATGTTTTGCAATTACGAAATGATGTTCCTGAAGAAATGCAAGGCTTGATGTACTTGTGTATTGGTTTTCCATCATTTACACCATATGTGCCATTCTATACAAATGCGAACGATACTGACCCAAGTTATTCATCAACACCATTAACAATGGATATTGATGCTAACTCAGCATATTGGATGTATCGGCATTTATCAATGTTGGTTGAAAGCCATTATAGCAATTTCATTCAAGATGATCTCGATTATCTTAAGGATTGCCGTCAACAACAGCGGACATTATTAGCACAATTTGATAAGGAAGCTGCTGATAAGCATGGTGAAGAATTAACAGCATTCTTAACTCAGAAGAATTACGAAATGGTTGCTGATATGACAAAGCGGACGAAAGCCTTAATTAATAAATTAGTCATGAAGGGCATTCAATTATCTAAATTAACATTTAATATGGATAAGAATTTGTAATATTTAACAATGTTAAAAGCATCTAGAATAATTCTAGATGCTTTTTTTATCGTAATATGCTAAATTATGATAATAAAATAATTACTATAGGTGAACGTCATGCGTAATAGAAATGATATTTTAATTACAACAACCGAAAATATTCCCGGACGACCATATGAAGTAATTGGTGAAGTGTTTGGAGTTACTACCCAATCTAAGAACTTAGTAAGTAATTGGGGTGCTAACATTAAGAATATTTTTGGTGGTGAAATTAAGGCATATACTAACATGTTGTATAAGGCACGTGAAAATGCCTTGAAATGGTTACGTGCTGAAGCAGCTGATGTTGGTGCTGATGCAGTTGTAATGATGCGGTTTGATTCAAGTTCAATCAATGGCGATATGCAAAGCGTTGTGGCTTATGGTACCGCAGTTAAGTTTACTGATTAAAATGAAATTTGAATTAATGTTTAAACATACTTTTAAAAAAGTAATTAAGTTTATTATTTTTACTTTTTTATTAGTAACTACTAATTTATGGTTTCAAAGTGCAATTTTAAATATCATTATTTTTCTGTTAGTAATTTATTGCATGATTTTATTTGGCGTTGCCGTTTATCATTGGTGGCAATGGCATCATTAAGGCATCTTGACTTTAAAGATAATTTTAGTAGAATGATTAATGGTAAAAATATTGCCCGTTGGTCAAATGGTTAAGACGTCGCCCTCTCAAGGCGGAATTGCGGGTTCGACTCCCGTACGGGTGATTAAAAAAACTTCTTCATGTTTTCATGAAGAAGTTTTTTTATTTGCTATTAAATTAAATTTTTTAGTTCATACCGCCTTTGATGTAACCTTTTTCAGCTAGTAATTTACGCAATTCAAGAACAGCTGTATAAGTTGCAAGGACATAAACATGATTATTTGGTAATTTCTTGATTTCATCAATAACATTATCTAAGCCTTCAGTAACGGTTAAATCTTTTTCAGCAACACCGGCAATTTTAAGCCGGAAAGCAGAATCTTTATATCGTTCACCGCCAGCTAAATAATGGTCAACTTTACCACTGGCAACTAATTGTTCAAAGTTACCATCCCAAATCCAACTTGTATCAATGCCATCAGCATACTTAGCATTTAATAAGAATGCTAATGAGAACTTGTTTTTATCAAGTTGAATCATGTCTAAAACTTGGTTCAAACCAACGGGGTTCTTAACTAAAATTAATGTAACTTCTTTATCACCAATTTTAATTACTTCTTGACGACCAAAGACTTTTTCATCGTATTCACAAGCTTGGCTAATTGCCTTAGGACCAATATGCATAAAACGTCCTACTGCATATGCAGCCAATGTGTTGTAAATGTTATACATACCACCAATTTTAATTTCGAATGGATAATCATCAATTTCAAATTGTGATGATGTTGGTGTTAATGCTCCTAATTTAGTAACTGCAAAGTTTAATGCGGGACGATGGAAACCGCAGTTAGGGCAGAAGTAATCTCCCAAGTTGCTATAAACGATAAAGTGATAATGAAGGATATGGTTGCAACGTGGGCATAAAACACCATCTGTATTAGGTGCTGCTACAATATCATTATTTGTATCACGATCATTAAAACCATAATAAATTTTAGGATTTGGTAATTCTTTAGAAGCAAAAATTGGTGCGTCACCATTCATAATTAATGTGGCACTTGGTGCTAATTTAATGCCAGCCAAAATTTTTTCGTAAGTAACATAAATTTCACCGTAGCGGTCCATTTGATCACGGAAAATATTAGTTAATACAAAAGCTTTTGGAGTAATATATTGGCAAATTGGCCCAACATTAGCTTCATCTACTTCTAAGATAGCAATCTTACGGTCGCTATGCCGCTTAGCTTTGTGAGCTAAGAAAGCGGTGGTAATACCTTGCACCATGTTAGAACCAGTTGAATTAGTAATAACATCAGCACCAGTTTGCTTCATAATTTTGACAATTAATGAAGTGGTTAATGTTTTACCATTAGTACCAGTTACTAAGATAACATCATAGTTTTTTCCTAGTTCATGCAAAACGTTTGGATCAATTTTGACAGCTAATTTACCAGGTAAGGAACTGCCGCCTTTTAAAAATGTATGTAAAAACCAGTAGGAAGATTTTCCGACTACTGTAGCTAATGAACTTTTAACTGACATAATTAATTTGAACCTCTTTTCTCGTGCTAATCATAGCATATAAATGATTAATCTACCTAAAAAATATCATACTTTGTGTCTTTCAATTTGTCTCGAAATATTTTATAAATACGAGTATACTTATTAAAAAGTGGTAAGAAAGGGCAATGAAGATGGCACAATTATTTTTTCGTTATGGTGCAATGAATAGTGGCAAATCAATTGAAATTTTGAAAGTCGCACATAATTATGAAGAACAACACAAACCAGTTATTATTATGACCAGTGCAGTAGATAACCGTGCTGGTGTTGGAATTGTTGCTAGTCGCATTGGTCTTAAACATAAAGCTGTTCCGATTTTTGCAGAAACTAATTTATATGATAAAGTATGCGAAATTAATAAAGAAGCTAACTGTGTTTTAATTGATGAAGCACAATTTTTACAAAAGCATCATATTTTGGAAGCAACTCGTGTTGTTGATGAATTAGATATTCCGGTGATTGCTTTTGGCTTAAAGAATGATTTTCGTAATGAATTATTTGAAGGTTCGAAGTATTTATTATTGTATGCTGATAAAATAGAAGAAATGAAAACTATTTGCTGGTTCTGTAAGCATAAAGCAACCATGAATTTGCGTATGCAAGATGGTAAACCAGTTTATAGTGGCGAACAAGTTGAAATTGGTGATATTGATACTTATTATCCAGTATGTCGAAAGCATTATTATCACCCGTTATTAAATCAAAATAAGTAGGAGTTAGTTATGGATAAAATTTTTGAACAATTACAAGGTGTAGTTGATCGTTATGATGAATTACAAGAATTAATGAGTGATCCTGATGTAATTGCTGATACCAAACGCTATATGGAACTATCAAAAGAAGAAGGTAGTATCCGTGAAGTTGTTAGTCAATATAAACATTATCGTGATGTTGTTAACAACATTAAGGAAAGCGAAGAAGTATTACATGAAACCAAAGATCCTGATTTAGAAGAATTAGCTAAGGATGATTTATCTCGTTTAAATAAAGAAAAAACAGCACTTGAAGAATCCATTAAAATGTTAATGCTTCCTAAAGACCCTAACGATGATAAAAATATCATTATGGAAATTCGTGGCGCTGCTGGTGGCGATGAAGCAAGTTTATTTGCTGCTGATTTATTAAACATGTATGAACGTTATGCTGAACGGCAGGGCTGGCACACTGAAATCATTGATTCAACACCAACTGAAGTCGGTGGTTTTAAGACTGTAGCAATGATGATTAGTGGTAAGGATGTTTATTCAAAATTAAAGTATGAAAATGGCGCACACCGTGTGCAACGGGTACCAGTGACTGAATCAGCTGGTCGTATTCATACTTCTACTGCTACGGTTGCCGTTATGCCTGAATATGATGAAGTCGATATTGATATTGCTCCTAAGGATATTCGGGTTGATGTTTATCGTTCCAGTGGTGCTGGTGGTCAGCATATTAATAAGACTTCATCTGCTGTCCGGATGACACATATTCCAACTGGAATTGTTGTTGCTATGCAAGATCAACGTTCACAACAACAAAACCGTGTTAAGGCAATGCAAATTTTGAAATCACGGGTTTATGATTACTATGAATCACAAAACCATGAAAAGTATGATCAAAATCGGAAGAATGCCATCGGTACTGGTGATCGTTCTGAACGAATTAGAACTTATAATTATCCACAAAATCGGGTTACTGATCACCGCATTAATTTAACCTTAAATAAACTTGATCGCATTATGAATGGTGAATTAGACGAAATTATTGATGCATTAATTTTGCAAGATCAAACTATGAAGTTGGAACAATTACAAGATGAATTATAATCATACTGTTTTTAAAGCCCTCCAGGGGGCTTTTTTATTGTTAGATCAACACCAACGTGATCATAGTGATGCTGAATATTTAATGGAGCATTGGCAAAATTGGAATCATACGCAATTGTTATTACATTATCGTGATGAATTAAGTGATGAACAATGGCAAACTTTTCAAGAAATGATGCAACGAGTTATTGCCAATGAACCGCCACAATATATTATTGGCAGTGCACCTTTTAATGATTATGAATTTAAAGTTACGCCAGCTGTTTTAATTCCGCGCCTTGAAACCGAAGAATTATGTCAGTGGGCGCTTGAAAGTATTCGTGTTCATCATTATCAAAGTGTTTTAGATATTGGCACCGGTAGTGGTATTTTGGCAATTACATTGAAGAAAAAGGTGCCATCTTTAGCCGTAACTGCAACTGATATTTCTGCAGCTGCTTTACAAGTTGCTCAACAAAATGCAGAACGGTTACACGCTAAAATTGATTTTCGTCAAGGAGATCTATTTGCACCAGTGGTGCATCAGAAATTTGATGTAATAATTTCTAATCCACCATATATTGCGGCGGATGAAGTTGCTGTGATGGATCCTAGTGTTTATCAACATGAACCACATACTGCTTTATTTGCTAAACATCATGGCTTAGCAATTTATGAACAACTAGCACCGCAATTGGCGCAACATTTAAATCATCATGGTCAAGTATTTTTAGAATTTGGATATCAACAACAACCAGCATTAGCCCAAATCTTCAAACAAGCATGGCCCCAAGCAACCTTGCATTTTCGGAAAGATATTGCTGGTAAATACCGGATGTTGCAAATAATTGCACCAAAGGAGAATAAATAACATATGGAAACAGAACATTTGACAGCTGCTGATTATCAATATGCAGCTACCTTGTTAAAGCAGGGTAAATTAGTAGCTTTTCCAACTGAAACAGTTTATGGATTGGGCGCAGATGCTTTAAATCCACAAGCTGTTCGACAAGTTTATCAAGTTAAGAATCGTCCCACTGATAATCCTTTGAATTTAACAGTTTCATCTTTTGAAATGGTTCAAAAGTATGCAGCGCATATTTCACCAGCTGCGCAATTACTAATGGAAACATTTTGGCCAGGACCATTAACAATTATTTTGCCATTGAAATATCATGCCATTGATAAAATTGTTACTGCTGGTTTACCCACAGTTGCCTTTCGGATGCCTGATAACCAAGCAGCTTTGCAAATGATTAATGCATTGGGTAATCCAATTGTGGGTCCTTCAGCTAATACTTCAGGTAAACCTAGTCCAACTACAGCTGCCCATGTTTTACACGATTTAGGTGGAAAAATTGCTGCTATTTTGGATGATGGTCCTACTAATGTTGGTGTTGATTCTACTATTATTGATATGAGTTTGGCCCAACCAACTATTTTGCGTCCCGGTATTATTACTAGTGATGATATTGCGACGGTAATTGGCCAAGCTGTTGCTACTAAAGCCGAAACTTCATCAACTAATAATGCGCAACGATATAAGCATTACGAACCTAAAGCACAAGTTATTATTGTTGATCAAGTTAATCAATTTCCACAAGCAATTTCAGCCATGCTTAAAACAGGTCAACCATTTGGTATTATGGCAACTGATGAAGTCTTAAATAAACAACATGCGGTTCGTTTTAAAGAACAATTTTCATTAGGTAATTCAGTAATGTCAGCTAGTCAGCATTTGTATGATGGTTTGCGGTACTTTGATATGTATCCTGAAGTTAAAACCATTTTGGTACAAGGCTTCCCAGCTACTGGTATTGGTATTGCTTATATGAACCGTTTGGAAAAAGCGGCTGCTCATCATCATTTCTTTGAAGATTAATAAAAAGCTAGTTATGTTATTCATAACTAGCTTTTTTCATAAAATTATAAATTAATTAGCTTTTAACTTGTAAGCACTATCAAATAATAATATTATTATGATTAACTAACCGAAAAGGAGCAATCATTATGGGTAAATTTACAATTTTAAATCATCCATTAATTCAACATAAATTAACAATTTTACGTGATAAACGGACTGGTACGAAAGATTTTCGTGAAGTAGCTAATGAAATTGCCGAATTAATGGTTTATGAAATTACACGTGATTTGCCATTACGTGATATTAAAATTGAAACACCAATTGGTGAGGCCGTTGGTAAAGAAATTGCTGGTAAAAAATTAGCTGTAGTGCCAATTTTACGTGCCGGTTTAGGAATGGTCGATGGCGTATTACGTTTAATTCCAGCTGCTAAAGTTGGTCATATTGGTATGTATCGTGATGAAAAGACTCTTGAACCACATGAATATTTTGTCAAATTGCCATCAGATGTTGATCAACGTGATTTATTTGTAGTTGATCCCATGTTAGCAACTGGTGGATCTGCTAATATGGCAATTGATGCTTTAGAAAAACGTGGTGCTAATTCAATTCGCTTAGTAGTCTTAGTTGCTGCTCCTGAAGGAATTAAAAAAGTTCAAGCTGAACATCCTGAAGTTGATATTTATGCAGCTTCTTTAGATGATCATTTGAATAAAGATGGTTACATTGTACCTGGTTTAGGTGATGCTGGTGACCGGCTTTTTGGAACAAAATAACTGTAAACATTAAATAGTTAATGTCAAGTATTATTTGGATTAATTAATAATTATTAATTAATATAAATAATTATTAATTAATCCTTTATTTTTATTTAAAAAAATGGTAATCTGAGGATTGTAAGCCCATGCATTTTAGCAAAATACAATAGTGTAATAAAATGCAACTTGCAAGCAAAGGAGGCGATATCTTTGAATGAAAAATTTCCTATTGTAACATTTTGTGGGCTACGCTTTAACTTAGCAATTGATTTATCAGTTGTGATTACTTGTATTATAGTTTTTGCCGTAGTTTTTGCATTCTCACGGAAGCCACAGTTACGTCCTACAAAGAAACAAAATTTGATGGAATGGTTAATGGACTTTACTAATAATATTGTTGATGCAGCTATTCCACCTGAAGATAGTGGTAATTTTTACTTATTTGCATTTGTTCTTTTTGCCTTTATCTTTGTTTCTAACCAATTAGGGTTGTTAATTGAACTGATTGTGGGAGGTAATACTTGGATTGATAGTCCAACTGCTAATGCCGTGGTAACTTTAGGCTTAGCAATGATGGTATTACTAATGTCACATAGTTATGGTGTGAAGAAATATGGATTCAAAGGATATTTAAAGGGTTACATCAAACCAATGTCAATGTTATTACCGATTAATTTAGTCGAAGAATTTACTAATTTTATGACATTAGGCTTACGGCTTTACGGTAATATCTTTGCTGGTGAAGTTTTGTTAATGTTAGTTGCAGATATGGCAACGAGTTTACATATGGGTGCAATTGCAGTTGCGCCATTAGAAATGATTTGGCAAGCCTTCTCAGCATTTATTGGTAGTATCCAAGCCTTCGTTTTCGTCACATTAGGTATGGTATATATTTCTTCTAAACTTCAAGAAGAATAATAAATATAAATTTTAAGGAGATTATACATATGAATTCTGTTGTTTATCTTAGTATCGCTATTATTGCCGCTGTAGCTGCACTTGCTACTAGTTGGGGAAATGGTCGTGTTATCAGCAAGACTATTGAAAGTATCGCACGTCAACCAGAATTATTTGGTAAATTACGTTCATTAATGCTTATCGGTGTTGGTTTAATCGAAGCCGTTCCTATCATTGCGATTGCGATTGCATTCATCCTTCTCAGCAAATAATTAATTTTAATAAGTGTAAAAAATTATTCAGTAATTATGAATAACGACACTGTTGACTGAAAGGAGTGAATAATATGGCAACTGCATTAGTATTAGGAGCTGCACAAGGCGGATTATACGTTGGTGATTTGCTTTTTGTTTCAATCTCATTTTTAGTTTTAATGTTGTTAGTCGGCAAATTTGCATGGAAACCTGTTGCAAAGATGATGGAAGACCGGCGCACTAAGATTACTAATGACTTAGATGGTGCTGCAAAAGCACGTCAAGAAGCTAATGAATTAGCGGATAAACGTGAAAAAGAATTGCAAAATACTCGTGCTGAAGCAACTCAAATTGTTAACGAAGCTCGTCAAAATGGTGAAGAACAACGGCAAGCAATTATGAGTAAAGCTCAAAACGAAGCTAAGAATTTGAAAGAAAGTGCCCAACGTGATGCTCAACAAGCACGAATCGATGCCTTGAATAGTGCACGCGCTGAAGTAGCACAACTTTCTGTTGATATTGCAAGTAAGTTAATTGGTCGTGAACTTTCAGCCGCTGATCAAGAAGACTTAATTAATTCATATATTAAAGATTTAGGTGAATCTCATGCCACTAAGTAAATATGCAGTAGGCACACGTTATGGACGCGCTTTATTTGATTTGGCTGAAGAACATCAAATAATTGATGATATTAATTCACAATTAATAACCCTTCGTGAACTAGTTGAGACTAATCCACGGATGTTAAAAATGCTTGCTGATAAAGATGTTAATTGTGAACAAAAGCAACAATTACTGAAAACGTTGCAACAACCATTTTCAGTATTTATTCAAAACTTATTACAAATGCTTTATGATTATGGTCACATTGATGATTTATTAGCTGTTATTGATGATTACCAACAACGCTTTGATCAAGCAAATGATCGTATTCATGCAACAGTAATAACTGCTGTTCCTCTGTCAACAACACAAGAACAAGCAATGCAACAAGCATTAATCAAACGATTTAATGCTAAAGAAGTAGTTTTAGAACAACAAATTGACAAGCAAATTATTGGTGGCGTTATTGTTCGTGTTAAAGATATTATCATTGATGGTAGCTTAGTAACACGGATTGCTAATCTTAAAAATTACTTATCAAAGTCATTTAATTAGGCATTATCAATAAGGGGTGAACTGTTTATGAGCATTAAAACTGAGGAAATCAGTGCTCTCATTAAAAAACAACTCGAAAATTACTCCGATGATCCTTCCGTTGATGAAGTTGGTACGATTACATACATTGGTGATGGTATTGCCCGTGCAAACGGTCTAGATAATGCAGTATCTAATGAATTATTGAAACTTAGCAATGGTTCATACGGAATTGCATTAAGCTTAGAAGAAAACAACGTTGGTATCATTATTCTTGGTCGTTATGATGATTTACGTGAAGGCGATCAAGTAAAACGTACTGGTCGTATTGTCGAAGTTCCTGTTGGCGAAGAATTAATTGGTCGTGTTGTTAATCCATTAGGACAACCTGTTGATGGATTAGGTGATATTAAGACCACCAAGACACGTCCAATTGAATCACCAGCACCTGGTGTTATGGATCGTAAATCTGTTGACGAACCATTACAAACAGGTATTAAAGCGATTGACTCATTAGTTCCAATTGGCCGTGGCCAACGGGAATTAATCATTGGTGACCGTAAAACAGGTAAAACATCATTAGCCATTGATACAATTCTTAATCAAAAAGATCAAAATATGATTTGTATCTATGTTGCTATTGGACAAAAGGATTCAACTATTCGTGCTCAAGTTGAAACATTGCGTAAGTATGGCGCTATGGATTATACAATTGTTGTTGAAGCTGGTCCATCACAACCAGCCCCATTATTGTATATTGCACCTTATGCTGGTTGCGCAATGGGCGAAGAATTCATGTACAATGGTAAGAATGTTTTGATTGTCTATGATGATTTAAGCAAACAAGCTGTTGCATATCGTGAAATTTCTTTGTTACT
>CAWUZD010000002.1:0-16122 GCA_963926925.1 uncultured Lactobacillaceae bacterium | reverse complement strand
GCTTCTTCTCCAAATAATCAATCATCGCTGTTCCTCTGTGTTTATTATATTAACAGCTTTGCCTTTTTATGTTAAGCAAAACGCTCAAGCAAAAAATTAGGTGTTGTTCAATAAACATGATATTATTAAACAACTCCCAAAAGTATAATTTCTGAAGAGCATTGTTAAAAAACAGTGCTCTTTAGACTTTACAATTTTCTAAAATATCGTGCAAGTTTAATACTAATATGGTATATTTAACTTGTTCTTAACAAGATTAAGAACGATTCAATTATCTAAGTAAAACCCTTAATTACTATTAATTTACACAAGCCGTTACTTAATTACCCTGTTAAGTGACGGTTTATTTTTATCTAAAATTACTAAAAATATTTAAAAATGTTATTTTTAAATCAATAAATATGATACTATAAGCATGTGATATTTTATGTGCAAATATTACAAAACGGCTACCAATCAAGGTAGCCGTTTTTTTTAATCTTCAGCAAACAATAATCGATATTGTTGCAATGGCAAAACATGTTGCAACTGAATATCCATCCCCACGGTGGTCTGTTCCTTACCGCGAGCATTCATAATTGTTTCTTCACGAACACTAGCAGCAATAATCTTACCTTCACCTAAATAAGTAAATTCACTGCCAGCTGCATCAGAACGCTTCATAAAAATTTCAATACGCACTTGCGGTTTACCAATATCAACACCAGCTAACAAGCGTTGTACTTCATCCGAAGTGAGGTAGCGTGGTGTCCGTGTATACCACCGGAAAGTATTACTATTACTAAAATCATTATGATAATGAGCGTTTTTACGTTTTTCATCCTTATGATAAGTCACAAAAATTGGACAAACATCATCAGCCACACGGTAACCATACAACGGTGCACTCACATCCTTCGGCCAGTTTAACAATCGACAAACATCCTTCCGTGTGTAATGTTGATAAAGCGTAAACTGCTGCATCCCTTGGTATTGCTTTGTTAACGTGAGACCAGTTTTAATGGCATCCTGATATAAAGTATTAAAAACTTGTTCATTAGCTAATAACTGCCGCACATCATTGTGCAAATGCCAACCCTTTTCATCATGAATTACTAATGGTTGACCACCATATTGCTGTGATTTTAAAGTTTTACCCGCTTTAACATCAAAAAAGTGCAAAGATAGCACCTGTTGTAGTGAAGCAAACAACGCCTGATCATAATAAACCTGCTGTTGTTGATAAAGGTGCTGTAAAGCAGCATCACTAACGACATCTTGGTGTAATAACTGTTGCAACAATAATAATTCATGGGGCCGTTTACCATTCAATAATTCTTGCGATAAGAAGCTCAACACTTGTTGGGCATAAGCTGGTAACATGATTTTTTCACCCATTTTAATTAAAAACTGCGCATAATTAGTGATTTTGTTACTAATTAAAACAGTTGGTTTAACGCTATTATTCTGGACAAAATCAAATAATAACGGTACCCGCCCTAATTGTTGTTTAAGATCTAAATACGCTTGCCGCAAAAATGCTAATGAATTTAGTTTAACTTTATCCAGTGCTTGCAAAATGCGTTGTTGTGCAACTTGGCTAAAATTAATAGTCGCTAAGCCCAGAATACTAGGCACACGCATTTCAGCCTTAACCTGTTGCCGGTCACCACTATGATCATCATTTAAGGCCATCGGAATTAAGTAATTGTTCTTATAATTACCAATAAAATCAATAATTGTTACAAAATCCTTATGTGGATATTTCCGCAAGCCACGCCCTAATTGTTGCGTAAAGACAATACTTGATTGGGTATTACGTAACATGACAATTTGATTTAATGACGGAATATCAATTCCCTCATTAAAAATATCAACCGTAACGAGGTATTCCAATTGCCCGTTAGTTAACTTAGCAATTGCTGCATCACGACTAGCAATACTATCTTGATTAGTAAGGGCCTGGGCAGGATGGTGTTTAGCAGTCAGAATACGCGCCAGTTCACGGGCTTCATCCTGACGACTACAAAAAATTAAGCCACGCACTTTAGTACCTGAATAACCATAATAAGCTAATTGTTGTAAAACGTAATCAATCCGTTGTGTTGCTACTAAGTGCCGTAACGGGGTTTTGTCATCAATTAGTTTGCCTTGGTATTCATAATCTTGTAAACCCACATAATGGAATGGACATAACATTTGCATTGTTAAAGCATCTTTGAGACTAATTTCGTAAGCCACATGATGATCAAAAATTTGATAAACATCGGCTTGGTCCATGCGCTGTGGTGTTGCTGTCATCCCTAACCAAAAACGTGGTTGCAAGTAATGCATGACCTTTTGATAACTTGGTGCAGCCGCGCGGTGTGCTTCATCAATTAGAATATAATCAAACGTTTGCGGTGCTAAATGATGCAAAACACTCTCCTGCGATAAAGTTTGGATAGTTGCAAAAACATAACGCGCTGCAATTTGATGATGATGACCACTTAAGATACCAAAATCACTTAATGGTCCACCAATTACCTGATGAAAACTCGTTAATGCTTTTTCCAAAATTTGTTCACGGTGCACAATAAACAAGAACTTATGAGGTTGAAACGCCTGCACGCTAAACGCACCTAAATAAGTTTTGCCTGTTCCCGTAGCTGAAACTACTAACGCCCGTTGCGCACCTTGCTGCCATAATTGCTGGAGCGATGCTAACGCCGCTTGTTGCATTTGGTTAGGAACAATGGGTTGCGTTGGTGTCGTTGTTGCTTTAGTTGGGGTAAATTTAACTGGTTGGTAGTGCTGACGATATTGTTGTAACCATTGGGATGTTAATAATTGTGAATGATTCTTTAATTCAGCAACGGCTTGTTGGCATTGTTGGAATAATGCGCCATCTTTTAGTGAAGAGATTCTTAATAACCATTCACAGTTTTTTAATAAGGCATTCCGGGTAAAATTCGCACTACCAACTAGTGCCGTTTGGTAAGTACCATGGTCAAAGAAATAACCCTTAACATGAAAACCAGCTACTGTCGCAATACGAACCGTTAAGTTGGGAATCTTTAGCAACTCGGCAAACACAGCTGGTTGGTTAAATTGTAAATAAGTCCCAGTAATTAGTTCACCGTGCACATGTTGTTGTGCTAAATCGGCCAAAATTACTTTTAACGGCACTAACATATCAGGGGTAATAAAGGCCACTACCCAGGTAAAATGCTGGCAATGTTGCAATTCATACCGTAAGTATTCCCAAATGGTCGTGTGAGCATCATTTTTAATAATTTGTGGTGCTAATAAAGTATTTTCTTGATAAGCAGCTTGATTACTTAAGCTATGTAAGATAGCTTCATTAAAATCATTATTCATTACAATTCCTTTGGTGTCTTAATTTGATGAGCCACAATGGTAATAATAATATTAATTATCACAATCACTACTAATAATAATAAACCTAAATGACTGCCCTGCATAACGGCATGAGCTTCATGAACCGTTTGCATTTCATGTAATGAAATAATTGCCGCCATCAAACTCGTACCTAATGAACCGGCATACTGTTGGATAGTATTAAATAATGAACTGATATCAGAACGATTGGCTTTAGTAACATGATTACCCGCATCAGTTAAAGTATTACCAAAGCTAAATGTGTAACCTAACCGGAAGATTAAGTAAACCGCACCGAGGATTAAGGCTGTTAAATGTTGGGTTAATAACCAGTAAATGCCAACACCGATTAGTAATAAGGTATTAGCAATCATTAAGGTGTAAAAAGCACCCTTATGATCATATAATTTACCCGCTAATGGCGAAACAATCGCCCCAATTAACGCCCCTGGTAACAACAATAAGCCAGCATCCATCGCATTAAGATGTAATGTTTCTTCAGCAAACAATGGTAATAAGAAAGCCAAACTTAAATTAACAAATTGCAAGTTAAAGAAACTAACGGCCCGGATGCGGACAATCTGATTTTTCAAAACGCCAAAATTTAAGTATTCACGTTGTGTATGCACAATATGATTAATAAAAAATGCGAGTAAAACAGCACCAATTATTAAGAATGCGCCACAATTAATGCTTAAGAAATGATACTTGCCAGCTTGATTAAGGGCCCATGTAAATGAAAACAAGGTTACGGCTAGAATTACTAAGCCACTAACATCAAATTGTCGTTTTTGTGGAATTGGTTTATTTAATGTAATAGCATAATTACCAATTAATAACGCCAGAATTACTAATGGAATAACACCAATAAAAATTAACCGCCAGGTCCACAAGTGCGTTAATACCCCACCGTATGTAGGACCAAATGCTGGTCCAAATGACTTAATCATTGTCACAATCCCGGTATAAAAGCCAAATTCAACGACTGGAATACTATGGAACACAATTTGGTACATTAACGGTGTTGCCAAGCCAGTTGCCAAAGCATCAAGCATACAACCGACTAATAATAACCAAAATTGTTGCGCAGTCGCCGCAATTAGTGAACCAATAATAAAAATAGTACTAGCAATTTGAAAAATGCGCTTTAACGGCAATGATTTCATTAAATACGCGGTGGTACTCATTACCAACGTCGCTACCAAGTAATAACCCGAAGATAACCACTGCACATCATTCAAAGATACATTAAATTCTTTAATCAGCGTTGGATAAGTGATAACTAGGGATGTACCAATTAAGATACCAATAAAGCCCAAGATACCACCCATAACTACTGATAACTTATTTTTTAACGAAACTACCATAAAATAACGACTTCTCTCTTAACTTATTACAGTAATAATCATAGTCTTTTTCCAATTAATCAGCTGTTAATAACTCTTTTACTTAAAATCAAAGTTAACATGATCAGATTTAATCGCTTGCTTAATTTGTTCAATATCAATGCCCACTGCCACATAAGCATCAATTACTGCACTTAATAAGTTAGTAACATTATGTGCCAAAATATCAATTAACCCTTCAACAATTCCTGTTAATAAGACTTGATGTTGTAAAACATGAGCAAAGGCATCTTGACTAACATCTTGTACACTGGCTTGCCGCGCTGCTTTGAAAGCATGATCAAATGTTTTTAAACATTGTTGCGTATTTTCAGTAAAAATTAACGTCCACTGATTAATTCGTTGTGATAAATCTAAAACATGATCATTTTCTGCTTCATCCGTGGCGAGCGCATAAATTTTTCCCAACAACTGGTATAAAATTTCACTATGACTCCACTGTTGCGCTAGACTTTGTAAATTAACGAACTTAATCCGAATCGTTGACCAATTTAATTCATCTTGATGCGCACAAACGCCAATATCATTCAAAGTATCAACTAGTGGATCAACATACTGTTGTGCAAACTGTTGCACCGTTTTCTCAAAATCGGCAGTCATTAATTATCATCTTTTCTATTTAATCTCCCTAAAAATAATAGTATCTAAAAAAGGCCTAAAAGCATACTTTTAGACCCTTTCAAATATTTAATTATTAATTTTATTATTTCATCAAAATAATCATGAAGATTAAGAAAACAACCGCCAAAACATACATTAATGGGTTAATTTCTTTATAACGTTTAGCCATAATCATCGTAATTGGATACATAATAAAGCCCATCGCAATCCCATCAGAAATACTATAAGTTAATGGCATCCCCACAATGATAAAGAAAGCTGGCACGGCAATTTCAAAGTGTTGCCAATCAATTTTACCAAATGACTTAGCCATTAAAATCCCAACTAAAATCAAAGCTGGTGCGGTTACTTGGTCAGTAACAATTGCCAAAATTGGTGAGAATAACAAACTAATTAAGAACAAAATACCAACCACAATAGCAGTTATCCCTGTCCGACCACCAACTGCTACGCCAGCTGATGATTCAACAAACGCACCGACTGGTGAAGTTCCTAACAATGAACCAAACATCATTGAAGTTGATTCAGTTACTAAGGCCTTACCAATGCGAGGAATTTTATTATCTTTAACAATACCAGCTTGTTCAGTAATTCCTACTAACGTACCAGCAGTATCAAAGAACGTTACTAATAAAAAGGTAATAACTGCAATCCACATTTGGACACTATTAATTTTACCAAGATGGGTTAAAGCTACTAAGAAAGAACCGTGTAAACTTGGGGCTGCACTAATTACTTGGTGAGGCATCTTAATTAACCCCGTAACAATCCCAATTAATGTAGTACAAATCATCCCAATAAAGATGGCAGCTGGCACTTGGCGTGTAAATAAAATAATCATAATAATTAAGCCAATAATTGTAAGCCAGGTACCATTACTTGTTAAACTGCCTAACTTAACTAATGTTGATTTGTCAGCAACAACAATGCCGCCTTCTTGTAAACCAATAAAAGTAATAAACAATCCGACTCCAGCCGAAATCGCTAATTTCAAATCACGCGGAATCGCATTGATGATGTAATCACGAATTTTAAATGAAGTAATCACAATTAAAATTAGTGACGCAATAAAAGTTGCAGCTAATGCGGTTTGCCAAGGCACATGCATCCCCAAAACAACCGTGTAAGCAAAAAATGCATTAATTCCCATCGTAGGAGCTAATGCAATTGGATAACGTGCTAATAATCCCATTAAAATTGAACCAAAAGCTGCTGATAAAGCCGTTGCGGTGAAGGCCGCCCCGCGACTTATCCCCGTTATTCCTAAAATATTCGGGTTAACAAACAAAATATAAGCCATTGACGCAAATGTCGTTAAGCCCGCAATAATTTCACGCCGCCATGTCGTGTGAAATTGATCAAATTGAAAGTAACGTTTGATTTGATCCATAAAATAAACCTCGCTTAATTTTTTATCAGTGCAACTGACAAAGGCTATTTTACAAAAATTGTTATGGTAAATCTACACAAAAAATAAATTATTTTGGCTGAAAATAACTTATAATGAAATTAACTTTTTTAGATGGTGGTATCCAAATGTTAATGTTATTCAGTCTAATACTAACTGCATTTACTTCAGCAGTTATTCAAAGCACAAGTGGTTTTGGCTTTGGCATTATTTTTATGGCTATCATGACTTTCTTCTTGCCTTATAAGCATGCGGCCGTCTTATCAATTACAACATCATTTTTTATGCAAACATACACCATTATCAAACTTCATCGTCACATTAAGTGGCACTTAGTATTATACCCAGCAATTACTTCAATCATTATGAGTGGAATTGGGCTGCACATCATGATTGCGATTCCTGAACGCTTAACCACGTTAATTTTAGGAATATTCTTATGGACATTAGGTATTTACTTAATTGTGATTGCACCACGGATTAAATTACATGGCACCCGCGTTGCTGGTTTAATAACTGGTGCGATTGGTGGTTTCATGGACGGCGTGTTTGCAATGGGTGGTCCACCAATGGTCGCTTATTATGATGCTAACATTGACCAACCCTTAGATTATGAAGCAACCATTCAAACTTACTTTTGGATTGTCGGCTTAAATGTCTTAATTAATAACATTGCCTGCCATAATCTTACCCTGAAATTAGTACCATTAGTTGGTATTTCCGTAATTGGTTGCTTACTTGGTACCGTAATTAGTATTCGCCTCTTACATAAAATCTCTATGCAAGCGGTACGACGCATCGCCTACATCGTTATGCTTGGCGCTGGAACTTATAATTTGATTAAGTTCTTTATATTTTCTTAAAAATAATTTAATAAAATTGTATACTTTTTAAGAAAAATTTAATAAAATCAATAATGATGTTAAGATAATAATCTTCTAATAGTGATATAGAAGATTATTTATTTTGCATTCATTAATGATTTTAAGAGGTGTTTTTTATGAAAAAAATGGAAGGGTTTAGCTATTTTATCAGCTAGTGCACTATTAACAATTGGCTTAGCTGCTTGTGGCGATGATGATAGTTCTTCATCATCCAGTTCAACTGCAAGTACTAGTGAACAAAGTAGCCAAGTATCTAAGACAAGTAGTTCTAGTGAAAATGATCCAACTAAAACTGTATATCAAGTTGGTCAAACTGCTAACTACAAAGGCATTGAATTAAAAGTTAATAGCATTAGATATAGTCAAGGTGACGATATTGAAACTCCTGATGACGGCAAACAATATGCAATTGTCAATGTTACAATGACTAATAACAGTGATAAATCACTTGATTATAATGAATTAGATTTTGCTTTTGATTGCAATGGTGACAGCAAAGATCCTGAAACAGTTTCATTAAATGGTGTTGATGAAATGAATACTGGCTCCTTAGACAAAGGTGCTTCAATTACTAAAGATCTTGTTGGCCAAGTGCCTATACAATTACAAAATAATAAATTATTATTAACATATCAACCTGATTCTTTAGATGATAATTTAAAGATCAAGTTCCAATTAAACTAATAATACATAATTATTTTTAATGGTGAATCATAATGAATAAATCTAAATGGAATGTTTTTGCTGCTATTCTCGATATTATTAATATTGTTTTATTTGTATTTTCATGGTTTGTTATCTTTGGTGCATCATTTACTGACGTTTTTGGTGCTACCCAAGGTGCTAGTAGCGGAACAGCAACCTTCTTCTATGCCATGGCATGGATTGGGGTTGTTGTAAATGCAATTAGTATTTACTTATCACACAAATTACATATTAAAGTAACTGGTGGCATTTTAGGATTAATTGGTAATCTTTGCTTTGGCTTTACGGCCCTTTTAGCTTTTCCTGCAATTGTAATTTTAATTATTGCTTGTGTGTTCTTATTCCAACAACATCCTGCTAAAGATGTCGTAAACAATAATATTGATAAAAACTAAAAAAATTCCTAGCAAAAAGCAGTAGTATTTATTAATACTACTGCTTTTTTTATGACTATTTCATATCTAGATACATCTTATGACTCCCTAGAAATTCAACATCCATTTGTTTTTGAACAAGCGCCATCACTTTTTGCCGATTTAAGTTCTTCTTTTGCAAACGTTGGTGGCCTTTTTCGCGAAAAACAAAACTATCGCCATTCTTAATAACTTCAATAAAACGGTCCTGTTTCCAGTTAGTTAGTGTCATATGCCAACCGCCTGTATCCTTACATCTTTTTTTCAAAGTAACATTAACTGTTGTTCGATTTGCTTCTTTCACAATCTTCACCTTTTATAATTGAATTTTTTCACCTTTAGCCGCTACTTTCGCAAATGTTACTGGATCATTTGGTAATGAAGCTGCTTTCGCCATTAACCGGTTTAATTTTAAAACATCTTCCTTACGCTGTTCATCAGTATAACTACGTTTAATCTGGTGAATTTCTGCCGCAAATGGTGATTCATCCGCATACTTCCAGAAGTATTGTTCATACATAATATGGTCAAAGTGCCATGGTTTGTAGAATAGATTATAATGAACAATTTGTGGATTAGCGACTTGTTCAGCGGCATATGCAGGTGCTTTGGGCATAGCATCCCACTTTTCATCAAGATAATGAATCCGCCCATGACAAATCATATTAAGATAATCCTGATCAGGCGCAATACAATCAAAGTGATACTTATTTAATAAGTAAAGAAAATGATCAACAAACTTTTCTTCACGAAAGGCCTTCATATTAATTAACAACACACCGGAATTAATGTATTGGTGATAATCAATACCTAAAGCTTGTTCAATATACTTAACCATCGCATCAACGTGTTCAATGGAATGATCAGGAGCAGCCGCAATTAAATTATGACCCAAATCTTGATGATACAAATCCGTTAGATGACCGGGAATAACCGCATCACTATCAATGTAGATGGCTTTATCATATTGTGAAAAACAATCAGCTAAGAATAATCGGTAATAAATCGTTAAAGTAAAGAAATCAACGCGTAAGTAGTTTTCAACGCGGTTTTGAATTACCTTTAAATCCTGATTCAAATAGGATAATTCAATTTTAACGTTTGGCGTTGCCATCTTTAACAATGCTTGTTTATTAGCTGATGTAAGACCCTGATGAACCACAATGACATGATAATGATCTTCAGGATGAGCATTCGCAATTAATGATTGTAAAGCAACACTCACATATTTCGTAAAGTCATTATTAATAGTAAAAAAAATAGGAATTTCTTCAGTTGTCATTTACTAAACCTCGTTATTTCATTCAAGATAAGTATATCATTTTAATTAAATTTATCTAAAAAGGCACAAAATATTCTTTATATTAAAAAATATTTATAATATCATTATTTGTGATTTATTAAATTAGGAGCCTAAATAAATAATGTTAATTCATATTATTTTATTAGCTATTGTTGTCTTTGCGGCAGCTTTAGTCCAGAGTAC
The DNA here is from genome assembly GCA_963926925.1 of uncultured Lactobacillaceae bacterium. GTDB lineage: Bacteria > Bacillota > Bacilli > Lactobacillales > Lactobacillaceae > Paralactobacillus_A. Next base: position 5,839 of record CAWUZD010000002.1, on the reverse strand, counting down.
TAGTGGTTTTGGCTTTGGCATTGTTTTTATGGCGGTTATTCCACTTTTTTGGCCATACAAGGAATGCATTGTCTTATCACTGACAACAGGCGTATTTTTACAATTAATCACCATTATCCGTCTTCATAAGTATATTAAGTGGCGAATGGTTATTTTTCCAGCGATTGGTGCTTTTGTTGGCGGCACAATTGGGGTCCATTTAATGGTCAACTTGAGTACGCATATCATTGATATTGTGTTAGGCGTATTCTTATGGTCATTGGCCCTTTACATGATTTTTCTTTCTCCACGTGTCCACTTGAAACGTGGTGTGCCTGTTGAACTAAGCATGGGATTAATTGGCGGTTTCATGGGCGGAATGTTCTCCGTTGGTGGTCCACCAATGGTTGCCTACTACGATTCCGTCGTTGATGATCCCCTTACTTACCAATCAACAATTCAAACCTACTTCATGTTAACTTCTTTAAATAACTTATTTAACAACTTCCTATGCGGCAATGTTTCTGCCAAAATGTTACCACCATTGTGCATTACCTTAGCATGTTGTGGCATTGGAACATTAATTGGCATTAAGATTTCAAGAAGAATTTCAATGCAAGTTGTCCGGAAGTTAGCTTACACTGTCATGATGTGCGCCGGCACATATGATTTAATCAAAGCATTCTTCTTATAATTACAAATGAAAACCATACTTCAAAAGCGTAGTTTTCTAAGACTATAAACCTTTATCACTAGCCAACGTCTTAAGACGTTGGCTTTTTACTTATTTAGATGAAATACTTAGACGTAAAGACATTAATAAAAAATCCAAGGAATTTTAATCCTTGGATTTTTGTTATTTATGTAATAAATAAAATAAATTATAAAATCTTACTTCTAGTTTATTTAATTATTATTGTTATTAAACAATGCATCTTGTAACTTTGTGGTTTCATTTTTATTAGTATCAATTTCTTTCTTTAATTGCTCTACATTTACTTTAGTAATAGGATTATCACTTAGCCATTGTTGATACAATGATTGATAACGTTCATCCTCTTCATCACTAAAGCCATTAAAAATTACTTTATCAATATTTTCTTCATTAAAATAAAATAATTTATCATGTTCATCACCATCGGGATATATACAACCAGCATAATCAAATAATTGTGGTTGATCATCAACGTTAACAACAATCCCGCGACGAACAATCATTAATTTTTTAATGCCACTTTTTAAATAAACAATACTTCCTAAAGCTAACATAAATAAATATGCTTCTTTCTTTAATTAATTTCTTTAGATGTTATTTGTTTTTTAGTATTATCAGCTAGTAATTTAAATTTAAATAAGTAAAACTCACCTGGCATTAAAGCCACTGCATTACCTATTAAATAAACTTCAGAAATTAAGATAGTTGATAATGCAATAATTAAACTTGCACCAACTTGCAACTGTCCAACTATTCCTCCTAAAGCTAAAAATCCCATTACAAATGTTGAAATAAAAGGACCATATGTTGCTTGTGAATTATTTTTTATTGATGGTAATAAAAATCCTCGGTATACCAAAGTATTATTTCGATATTTCTTAGTAATACTAAGTGTTGATAACAAATAACGAATAAGTAATGCTAAAATAATTTCGCCACTCACTATCAATAATGGAGACATTTGAAAAAATGGTGAATGTATCATTAACAATGTATCATTAACCATGTTGTAATTGGTGGTGCACAAGCCATAATAAAACCAATAACTAACGTATGTGAATATTGATGCTCTTGTGATTCAAATAATAATTTTTGTGCGGTTTGTTTATCAATTAAATAAAACTTATGTGGTAATAGCCATTCTAAAAATGGTAAAAACCATAATAATAATTTAAAAGGTTCATCAACATTCATTAAATAATATTGATTATCATATTTCATAATATGATCAAACTTATAATGTTCTATAAAAAATAAACGAGTTTTCTTTAATTCCATAATTCGTAATTTTCCATATGTATTATTTTTTAATCAATCTCTTTGGAAGTTACTTGATTTTTAGTATTATCAGTTAGTAGTTTAAACTTAAATAAATAAAATTTACCTGGTATTAAAGCTGCTAAATTACCTATTAAATAAGCTCCCATGAAAAAATAGTAATAATAACCATTATTAGACTAACAGTTACTTGAACTTGACAAATTACTCCTCCAAAAGATAAAAATCCAATTAAAATTGTTGATACAAATGGTTCATAAAATGCTTTGAAATTATTCTTAATCACCGGAAATAAAAAGCCTTGATATACTAAAGTATTATTTTGATACTTTTTAACAATGCTTCGTGTTGACCAAAAGTAACGCAATCCTAATGCAGCAATAATTTCAATAATAACTGCAGATAGTGGTGCAATTGCTAAATTAATTGAATGAGCGACTAACCAAGCTGCAATTGGCGAACCAAACATCATAGTAAAACTAATAATTAGGGCGTGTGGGTGTTGTCTTTTTGGTGGTGAAAACATTAAATTTTTAGCAGTTTGCTCATCAATTAAATAAAATTTATGTGGAAGTAACCATTCTAAAAATGGTACTAACCACAACAATAATTTAAAGGGTTCATCAACATTCATTAAATAATATTGATTATCACATTTCAGAATATGATCAAATTTATAATGTTCTATAAAAAATAAACGAACTTCTTTTAATTCCATAATTTACAATCCTCAGTGTGTATCATATCTTTGGCATTATCTATTAACTTACTTGCACTATTTTGCGTAGCTTCTATGCCATATTTAAAACAATTAGTCATTCTATTAACATTAGTTCTAGTTCCTAATAAATTATCATTATAAAAAATATTATAAATAGTACTTACTGCAATACCTGCTCCTAATCCTATTAATAATTCTGGGCCTAAAGTAACCGATAATGAACTAATAATAGTATCTGCTACTGCATCACCAACAGCACCCACTAACATCGAAGTTGTAAAGTTAGTAAGATCATTAGCTGCAGCATCATTATGCTTATTCATATAGTCATTCGTAAAATTACCTAAATCAGTAATAAAATTAACGTCTCTTAATGCCCGACTACCAACTTGGCCAGCTTTATCAAGAGCACGACCAGTTTTAATTAAAGGTGCATTTTCATCCTTAATATTTCCAGCCAAAACAATACCTTGACCATTATGATGATCATATCGTTGTTTAAGAAAATGATATTGTAAGTTTCTACGCCAAAGCCAAATTCTCTAGTAAGAACTGCTGCACCTTGTTTCTCACTCTTCTTTAAACTATTTGTTAGTGATTGCTTAAAACTATTACATAATCCTTTCTTACAGAAACTTTGCCATTCATTATTAACTATTTTTGTCCAACCAATCTCAGCCGGAATGGCAAAGTTGCTTTGTCGACAACTTTGAACCTGTTGTGCACCTTGTTGAAAAGCAGCCTTAAGGTTGGCTAAATTAGTAAATATTTGTGGTGAAGCCGCATTAAAGGTATTAAACTTATGCAAAATTTCTTGATACTTTTTTAACTGTGACTGATAAGCATTTTTATTGGTTTCAGCGTTTTGCTTCATACTACTAATGGCATGACTATGATCACTATCGTGATGATGACTTAAAGTATCGATTAAGTTATCAGTTGCCCTAATTCGTGCTTGAATTTCACGAATTTTTCGTTCTAATGCTTCGGTTGACCAACTACGATTAGCTATTGAACTAACATATTTAGCTGGTAATTGCTTCACATCTTTGCCGATGGCACTTGTCAACATTACTGCTGCCTTAATAAACGGTACAAAAACTGTGGTAACAAAGTTCTTAACTTTACTAGCAGCTTCACCCTTAAAGTCACTATCATTAAATAAAGCTGTCGCACCAGTAAGTTCGCCTAATTGTGTCGCTAATTGTTGGCAAGCCGTGGCACAAGCATCACCTTGTGATTGCGAACGGCCTAAATCCATCTTAGTCATTTATTAATACTTCCTTTTTTATCATCATTATTAATAATTTGATGATACTCAGTTTGTAATTTACTTAACTTTTCTTCATTATTACGTAATTGCTTTTTAATTAATAAACGTTCGTCCTCAATTTGTTGACTAATTTTTTCATTAGTTGTTTCAATGTCAGCACGAGCACTTGCCAAGTAACCTGCATAACAAGTACCACGAACATCTTCAGCAATTTCATCTTGTAATTGTTTATCTTTAATTGTATTAGTAAGTTGTTCTTCAGCTAAATAATCAAATAATTTTTTATTAGTAATCAAGGTTTCATTTTCACTTTGAATTGCTTTTTGATCATTAATTACTTCATCAATTTTACGCATTTTTATCGTCCTATTGCATCATCACTTGCTTCAAAAGAAGTAGCAGCATTCGCAATTGCTGCAGCTAGTGTGTTACCAGCACTTTTAATTGTTGTAACTACTTGCTTTAAATCATTAATTGCATCATGAGCATTAGTATTACCAGCAACAGAAGAACTATCGTCTTCAGAAATACTTGGCATATCAATACTCTGTACTTTAGCTTTAAATTGATTTGCAGCATTAGTAACTGCTGCTGTATTAACTTTAATTTGTCCCAATTTAATTAACTCCTTTTATTTAACTAACTTAATTGGTATAAATTCACTTTCATAACCAAAGAAAGCATTACCGATGCTAATATCTTGATCTCTTACACCATAAGGTACTTCAATTAATTGTTGTTCTTGCAAACGTGATGCAAATAAAGCCGCAGTTAGGTATTTCTTATATAAGTCACTCAAGCCAATATGACTTAGGGCTAAGTGACCATTTGAACCAACAATTATCATTGCAATATGTGCCTTTAATCCCTTTTGTAATAAGAGTTCCATTTCTTGTTCGGTAATATTTGTATATTCTTCAAATTTCTCAATATCAGTAATATATACATATAACCATGGTAATTCTGCATTACTTTGCAATCGTTGTTGCAAACTCTTAATTAAGTTATCTTTAGCTTGCTTAATGTCATCCTTCTCAGTAAAAATGCCATTAATATATTGCAATGAGGCTTCATTAATTTGTGCAGTATCAAAAATAATTGATTGAATTTGACCATGTGCACCTTCTAATGAATTAATAATTGATTTTTGAAGAACACGTAATTTCTTAGGCTGTGTTCCCATTAATGCTAAATGACCATATTCGTTAGGTACATAGATTAATGGTTTTACTTCTTCATGATCTAAACCTAATGGTAATAACTGTGCTGTATAAGGATACTTAATAAAGTCATTTGTGAACAATTCATCAGGCATCATTGGAATTGGGATTGGCCGTGCACCTTGCCATGCCTTGTTCATCGCTTGCACGGCACTTTGTAAGTGCTTAGTAACAGCTAAGCCATTTGTGCCGGCGGCTGGTAATGCTGTTTGGAATAACCGGGTACCATCACTAGTTTTAATAAGACCACGACCAGCAACATCATCAATGGATAACTTATCCTTACCAACAATATTAGTAAGATCATCTTCATTGTTTTGTTTTAGAGCGATCTTCCGCTTAATATTATTTGATAATGGTAAGCGCAATGAGGTTGTGACCCCAGCACTAATAATGACGTGCATGCCAACACTATTCCCATCACGGGTAAGCTTGATTAATAATTGAATTAAGGCGTCTTCATACTTGGTATCCTTAAAGCCTTCATAGTTATCAAGCACAATCACAATTGCTGGTAATGTCTTTTCCGTAGCGGCTTCGTACATCGCTACGTTGGCTACTGCTTGTTCACTTAATAACCGTTTCCGGGTCTTTAAAGTATCATCCATGCGCTTAATGAACTTATTAATCTTTTCGTCTTCATCAAGCATGAT
>CAWUZD010000001.1:0-21155 GCA_963926925.1 uncultured Lactobacillaceae bacterium | reverse complement strand
GTGCTCATATTACGTTAGATATGGCTTCAGTTGGTGCCACAATGAATATTTTGTTAGCTGCCGTTAAAGCTAAGGGCCAAACAATTATTGATAATGTGGCGCGTGAACCTGAAATCATCGATTTAGCAACATTTCTTAATAATATGGGTGCGCATATTCGTGGCGCGGGCACTAATACAATTCGGGTTCAAGGCGTTGGTCATCTTCGTTCTAATAATGCCCATACTATTATTCCTGATCGAATTGAAACTGGAACTTATCTTTCAATGGCCGCTGCTGTTGGGGATGGTGTTAATGTTAAAAATGTTATTTTAGAACATCTCGATGCCTTTTTGGCTAAGTTAGAAGCCATGGGTGTCAAGATGGATATGACTGAAGATAGTATCTTTGTTTATCCATCTGGTGAATTACGTGCGATTACGATTGAAACGGCACCTTATCCTGGTTTTGCAACTGATTTGCAACAACCAATGACACCATTATTATTAAAAGCACATGGTGAAAGTGTCTTAATTGATAATATTTATCCGAAACGTACTAGTCATGTTCCACAATTAGTACGGATGGGTGCTGATATTCGGGTTGAAAATAATACTATTATTATTCACAATTCAGAACATCTCCATGGTGCTGTTGTTACTGCTGATGAAATTCGCGGCGGTGCTTGTGTCATGACGGCCGGTTTAATGGCTGAAGGTGATACCATTATCACTAAAGTTGATAATATTTTGCGCGGTTATAGTCATGTTGTCCAAAAATTACAGGGCTTAGGGGCCGATGTTGAAATTGTAACAGAATAAAATATAGGGCGATTAATATGAGCGATTATTTAACAATGGGGGAGCTAAAAAACCAAACCCTCAAACAAATTTATCAATATGCACGGGAATATAAGATCCCTTATTATAGCAAAATGAATAAGAAGGAACTTTCCCTTGCCGTATTACGTGCACAAGCTAAGGAACAAGGTTTTACGACAATGGAAGGGGTCTTAGACATTGTGGCTGATGAAGGCTATGGTTTTTTACGGCCAATTAATTATGGACCTTCACAAGAAGATGTATATATTTCAGCATCCCAAATTCGTCGTTTCGGTCTTCGTAATGGTGATTTTGTAACTGGCGAAGCACGGGCACCAAAACCCAAAGAACATTTTTATGGGTTAATGCATGTTGATACAGTTAATGGTAAAGATCCTGAAGAAGCAACCAAACGGCCACATTTTCCAGCATTAACTGCCATTTATCCTGATAAACAAATTAAATTGGAAACAGTGCAATCACAATTATCAACGCGCGTTATTGATTTATTTACACCAGTTGGCTTTGGTCAACGGGGATTAATTGTCGCTCCACCTAAAGCTGGTAAAACGAGTTTGTTAAAGGCCATTGCTAATGGCATTACTGCTAATTATCCTGATGTTTATTTAATTGTCTTATTAATTGATGAACGTCCTGAAGAAGTAACTGATATTGAACGGTCAGTTAAAGGTGATGTGGTTTCCTCAACCTTTGATCAACAACCACAAAACCATACACGGGTATCTGAATTAGTTTTGGAACGGGCGGAACGGTTAGTTGAAGACAAACGGGATGTTGTTATTCTCGTTGATTCATTAACCCGGATGACACGGGCTTATAATTTAACAACACCACCTTCTGGACGGACTTTATCAGGGGGAATTGATCCAGCTGCCTTTTACCGGCCAAAACGTTTCTTTGGTGCCGCTCGTAACATTGAAGAAGGTGGCAGTTTAACAATCTTAGCTACCGCTTTGATTGATACCGGGAGTCGGATGGATGATGTTATCTATGAAGAATTTAAAGGTACCGGTAACTTAGAAATGATGCTTTCCCGTGAATTGGCTGAACACCGAATTTTTCCAGCAATTGATTTGGTTAAGTCTGGAACACGTAAAGAGGAATTATTACAAGATAAAACTACGCTTGAAACAATTTATAAGTTGCGGCGTAATATGGGTAAAGATACGATTACTAATACTGAACAAGTTTTGAAATTATTAAAAAATACGCCAGATAATGCATCATTCTTGGCACAAATGCAAACCATTGAAAAAGCTGAAACACCGGTCCGTCACCATATTGTCCGGCGTTCCGACTTACTTCATTAAAAAAGATAACTTGTAATTTTTTGATGAATATGCTAGCATTTAACACGTTAATACACAATATTAATCTCTGATTCGCAAGGCACTTTTAGCAGGATCAGGGCAAAGGAGCGCTTAGATTATGAAGAAAGGTATTCATCCAGATTACCATCCCGTAGTTTTCATGGATTCATCAACAGGTTATAAATTCTTATCAGGTTCAACAGCAACCTCTAATGAAACTGTTGAATGGGAAGATGGCAAAACATACCCATTAATCCGTGTTGAAGTTACATCAGATTCACACCCATTCTACACAGGTAAGCAAAAATTTGCTAAAGCCGATGGTCGTGTTGAACGCTTCAACAAGAAATACGGTTTTACATCAGATAACAAATAAGCTGATTGATAAAAAAGACTGTGAGTTAACTCACAGTCTTTTTTATTTTTAATGATTATGAATAATTTGGCGAGTATTAATTGATACCCAAATTAAATTGATAATAATTAAGCAAGTAGTTGATAAGAAGACACTACTATAACCACCAATGTTAGAAACAAACGAACCAATCATTGGTCCAATTACGTTACCCATGAACTGGAATGACTGGTTATAACTGTATATTCGTCCGGAAAATTCATGTGGTGAATACTTGGATAGTAATGTTTGGACTTGCGGAATTAATGCCGCATCAGAAACACCAACTAACAACCGCAATGCGGCTAATTGCCAAACATTTTTAACAAAAGCTTGCGGAATATAAATACATAGGGCTAATAATAACCCACCAATTAAGATTTTTTGTGTACCAATTTTATCACCTAAGGCGCCAAAATGGGTGGCAACTAGTAAATTAGCAATCCCTGGTAATGCCGCAATAATCCCACTAATTAATGCAACTTTACCTTGACCATGAAGTAATTGGCGAATATACAAGCTAATAATTGGTGAAATTGAGTTATTAGAAGCTTGAATAATCATCGTTGTTACCATCATGCCAATAACCACTTGGGGATATTTTAGTTGTTTAAAGACTTTCCGTGCGCTCATATGAAGCATTGTAACTGGCTTGAAGTGTTTTTCACGGACTAGGAACGTCGTTAGTAAGAAAACTACATAGTCAGTACAACCAGTAATGAAAAAGGTATGCCGGTAACCAACTAATTGCGCAACAATACCACCTAATAATGGGCCAATTAACATTCCTGAAGTTGTTCCCGTTGATAATGTACTAATGGCTTTGCCACTGTGTTCTTGCGGAGCACTCGTGGCGATGAGGGCAGTTGTGTTGCTAACATAACCGGCAAACAAACCTTGACCTAATCGCAGCAGCAAAAGTTCATAAACATTTTGAACTGTTCCCATTAAACCAAGCATTGTTGCCATACCAAATGAAGTACACATCAGAATTAACTTCCGACCATGGCGGTCAGCAAGCTTGCCCCATACTGGCGCCATTAAGGCGGAAACTAAGAAAGTAATTGAAAATGAAAAGCCACTCCAAAAGTTCAATTGAGCGGCACTAAAATGACCTAATTCACGAATATATAAGGACATGAAAGGCATAATAAGGTTATAACCCATGGCAATGGTAAAATTACCAAACCACAAAACCCGTAAATTATGTTGCCATTCCGGTGTTTTTTCTTGAGACATTAGTTAATTGCTTCTTTCATCAAAATTGTTAAACAATTAACTATTATAGAATATTAATTGGTGAAATATTACTGATTGTTGAAAAATGAAAAATAACTGAAATAATTATTAAGATACTTTGTGATAAAATAATAACAACTAATTTGATGAAGTGGAAAAAGTATGAATCGGGATATTATTTATGTATGTTTGGGAACAGTTGAAAATATTGTTTTATCATATGGAATTACGGCAATTGATTTTTTTAAAAGTCTAACGAAATTACCAGAGCATTTGTTATTATTAACACCAGTTGACTATAATGAATTGATTGATCCACATACTGGTTTTAATATTTTATCAGATTCAATGGATATTACTAATTATTTTAATGATCGTAAGATTACCACACGGAAGTGGCTTGATTATCAAAGTGATAGTTATTTAGACGAAGTAACCCCGTATGAAGTTGCTGAATTGCTATATTTAGGTCATACTGCAACTTACTTACATTCGCCATTTTATTACAAATTAGGTAATCGGTTTGTTTATCTGGATTTGCCCAATGGGATGAATAAGACGTATTATCGTTATTTAGAACGGTTTTATCATGTTTTTAATTCAGCAGTCTTAAGACATATTCGTGAACGTAAGGCAGAACAGGGTTTTTGGTTAAGATTACGACAATCACGTTTAACACCATTAAGCGTTGATGTTTTTAACCAGTTACGTTCATTAATGGCACAAGGAGTAGTGTTTGTTTTTTCGCAAATGCGTACACAACAAGGTGTTTTACAAATTCCAATTTACTATTTACAACATTTGGTAGTGAATGATGATCATTGGAATCATGAAGATGCAGTGCCAATGGGTATTTTGTCATTTTCGCTGCATACTAGTGAATGGAATTTATCATTAGTTAAAGCATAATTAGCCATTATTGTTATATTAAGGAGATTTATTTTATGGAAATGCAACTTAGTGAAATTGCCAGAGTAGTTGGAGCACAAAATGATGTTTCAAAATGGCAAGATGTCGATATTTCAAGCGTTGCTTTTGATACACGAAAATTACAACCAGGCGCATTATTTATTCCGTTAAGCGGTGAACGCGATGGTCATGAATTTATTAAACAAGCGCAAGCAGCTGGAGCAGTAGCAAGTTTTTGGCAAGCTGATCATGGTGAATGCCCTGTTGATATGCCTATTATTGTCGTTGATAATACTTTGCAAGCCTTGCAAAAATTAGCGCAATATTACTTATTGATGAAAGTAAATCCTAAGGTAGTAGCAGTTACTGGTAGTAATGGTAAGACAACTACTAAGGATATGATTGCAGCTATTTTAGCTACCCAATTTAATGTCCACAAGACACAAGATAACTTTAATAATGAAATTGGCGTACCGATGACCATTCTTTCAATGAAGACTAATACTGAAATCTTAGTCGTTGAAATGGGTATGGACCGGCCTGGTCAATTAGACTTCTTAAGTAAGTTAGTACAACCTGATGTTGCTGTAATCACTATGATTGGTGAAGCCCACATTGAATTCTTTGGCACCCGTGATAAAATTGCTGATGCCAAAATGGAAATTACCGATGGTCTTAAAGAAGATGGCTTATTAGTTTATAACGGTGATGAACCATTATTAAATGAACGGGTTAAAGATTTGAAGGTTGATTTGAAGCGGTTTGGTAGCAATCATGACAATGATTTATATCCAGAAGAAATTAATGCAATGAGTGACCATACTGTCTTTAAGTTAAATAAATGGCCTGATTTAACATTTACAATTCCGATGATGGGTGCGTATAATGTTTACAACGCTTTAGCAGCGATGCTAGTTGGTCGGCGTTTTCACATTAAACCTGAAAAAATGCAAGCAGCATTAGCTAGTTTCCAAGTTACTAAGAACCGGACACAATGGTTAACCGGTGCGAAGGGTGAACGCATTTTAAGTGATGTTTATAATTCTAATCCAACAGCTTTAAAAGCAGTTTTACGGAACTTTGGTAAAGTTAATGTTGATAATAACGGTCGACGGATTGCGGTCTTAGGTGACATGCTTGAATTAGGTGATGCCAGTGCACAATTGCATGCGGAGATTGCTGATTCATTAGATCCAACTGTCATTAATGAAGTTTACTTGTATGGCGATGAAATGAAAGTATTAGCTGATCGCTTACAAGATAAGTATCCAAGTGGGGATGTGCATTATTATCCATTTGGTCAACAAGAAGAATTGATTGCTGCCTTACAACATGATTTAACTAAGAATGATATTATCATGCTTAAAGGTAGTCATGGCATGCATTTAGAAAATGTTTTGGCAATGTTACAAACAAATTAATAAAATTGTTATCTAAATTTCACAAAGGGACGTGTTTGCAATAAACACGCCCCTTTTGTTGATATTACGCTTATTAAGCAGTTGGACATAATTAATTAATATTATTATAATTTTTCATGTTAATAATTCGGAAAATATATGAAAGGAATTTCTATTTGATGGAAGAACCTAAGAAACATTTTAAGATGTATAAAAGTGGAAAACGCTGGGTTATTGCTGCAATCATTACAACTGCTGCCCAAGCATGCTTATTAGTGCCACACATTGCACATGCGGATACTGTTAAAACAAGTGATGATTTAACACAAGCTGTTAAGACAACTAGTGCTAGTTCAACAACTGATGCTGTTTTAATGAGTAGTAATAAGCATACTTCTCAAGCAAGTGCCGTAAGTGCCACTTCCCAAGTAGCAACTAGTACTGCTGCTGTAGCAAGTACTGCTAGCCAAGCTAGTGCCGTTAATAATGCTAAGACTGTTTCACAAGTAAGTGCTGCTAATAGTAAAGCAACTCCTGCTAGTGCTACCTCTGCTGTAACATCACAACATGTTATTGTCGTTTCCGCACAACGGCAAACGAGTGCAACTACACAACATTCACAAGTAACAACTGTAAGTAATGCCACAGCATCACAGGCTGTTCATAGTACAGCTGCTTCACAAGTTGCAAAAGCTAGCCAAGCCAGTGCTGTTGCTCCAACAACTACGCAATCTCAAGCTACTAGTGCCGTAACTTCACAAGCTAATAACAGTCAAACTAGTGCTTCATCAACTAGTGCACAAGTTGCAACTACTAGTGATGCTAAACATGATAATGTTTCCCAAGCTGCAGCAGTTAGTGCAACTAACACAACTAGTGATGTTCATCATGATAACAGCACTGACACAACTAATAGTAGTGTAACCAAGGCACAACCAGTTGTTTTAGCTACTACTAATACCAATAATGACACTTATTACACTACTCAAAAGTTTCAAGATGGTCATTGGTATTTATATGATAACCACGGCAACTTCTTAACTGGTTTCCAAAGCGTTTATGATGGTAATTTACGTCATAATAAGACTGTTTACTATAATAACTTAGGCCAAATGTTATATGGTCAACAAGATATTGATAGTCATTGGTACTTATTTGACAATGTTAGTGGTGCCATGCAAACTGGTTGGCAACAATTACCAGGTAAAGTTGTTTACTATGCGCAAAATGGTCAAATGCAATATGGTCAACAATACATTGATGGTCACTGGTACTACTTACAACCATATAGTGGCATGCGTTTAACTGGTTTCCAACAATTACCAGGTAAAAAAGTTTATTACAATGATCAAGGGCAAATGCAATACGGTCAACAAAATATTGCTGGTCATTGGTATTACTTACAACCATATAGTGGTTTAGTATTAACTGGTTTCCAAAGCGTTTATGATGGTGGCTTAAAGCATAATAAGACGGTTTATTATAACCAAGATGGTCAAATGCAATACGGTCAACAACATATTAATGGTAACTGGTATTACTTTGCTGAGCCAACGGGTGCGATGCAAACTGGTTTCCAACAATTGCCAGGTAAAAAGGTTTACTACAATAACCAAGGCCAAATGCAATATGGTCAACAATACATTGACGGTCATTGGTATTATTTCCAACCATATAGTGGCATGATGTTAACCGGTTTCCAAAGTGTTTATGATGGTAATTTACGCCACAATAAGACGGTTTACTACAATGATCAAGGGCAAATGCTTTATGGTTGGCAACAATTAGGCTGGCATGAATATTACTTTAATACCGTTAGTGGTGCAATGAACACTGGTTGGAGTTGGGCTGGTAACCAATGGTTATACTTTGATAATAACGGCGTCTTTGATGGCTTTAATGAACGCGTTCTTGAATGGTTCTATAATCACATTGGTCGTTTAACTTATTCAATGTGCGGTTCACGGAATGGTAGCGATGGAACAGCTGATTGTTCTGGTTCAATGACACAAGCCATCGCTGATGCTGGTGGTGCGCGGCCGGCATACTTGTATAATACCGAAACATTGCATGGTTACTTATTAGCAAGTGGCTATCACTTAGTTGCTGAAAATACTAGTTTCACACCACAATGGGGTGATGTTATTATTTGGGGTAAATTAGGTGAAAGTGCTGGTGCTGGTGGCCATACCTTAGTAATTACTAATGATGGTAATAATGCTAACTGCATTTCAACTTGCTATTACACTAATGGTCAACCTGGAACTGCTGTGCAAGTACTTAATTACAATTATTACTGGCACTTAGCAGGTTGCCCATACTTCTATGTCTATCGTCAAGATGATAAATATCGTAGTTAATTAATAAAAAAAAGAACGTTGCGTTGAAACGCAACGTTCTTTTTTTTATTTAACATTATTTTTTATCTTCATCCATTTTGCTACGGTTAACCATGATGTGGTCGATTAAACCATAATCCTTAGCTTCTTGAGCAGTCATATAGTTATCACGTTCAGTATCATGTTGGATAGTTTCAATGCTTTGACCAGTAGCATCAGCTAAAATCTTATTCATCTTTTTACGAGTCTTTAAGATTTCTTCAGCGGCAATTTCAATTTCAGTTTGTTGACCTTGAGCGCCACCTAAAGGTTGGTGAATTAATACAGTAGCATTAGGTAATGCGAACCGTTTACCTTTTTCACCAGCTGCTAATAATACACTTGCCATTGAAGCAGCCATCCCAGTAGCGATTGTTTGGACATCAGCTTTAACAAAGTTCATAGTGTCCATGATAGCTAAACCAGAAGTAATCATGCCACCAGGTGAGTTGATGTAAAGATAAATATCCTTTTCAGAATCTTGCGCATCTAAGAAAAGCAATTGGGCAATGATTGCATTAGCAACATCGTCATTGATTTCACCAGATAACATGATAATCCGGTCTTTTAACAAACGTGAGTAAATGTCATAAGCACGTTCACCACGTGAAGTATTTTCAATAACTGTAGGAATTAACATGAAAAGCCTCCCTTACATTCATTAGCCATATAATTAAATACGTCATTACATTTTAGTATAATCAATTGGTCAATAAAGGTCAAATAGTTTAATAATAATTATTTTGATTAAGAATAATCCTTGCATTTTGGTAGTAATAATGAGTATAATATTAATTGTAAAAATTGCGCGGTTAGTGTAATGGATCGCACGTGAGATTCCGGTTCTCAAAATCAGGGTTCGACTCCCTGGCTGCGCATCATTATCGTTTGGCAGTTACCTTCGGGTAGCTGTTTTTTTATACAAAAAAATAGCTTGAAATTTTCAAGCTACTTCAAACCTTCAGCTAATTTATTTAACCGCCGTAAGCGGTGATTAATTCCGGATTTCGAAATTGGTCCATTTGGTAATAATTCCCCAAGTTCTTTTAATGACACATCAGGATGTGCTAAGCGCGTAAGGGCAATTTCTTGTAACTTTGGTGGCAAATTATCAAGCCCAACGTGGTCACGTAATAAGATAATATTATTAATTTGTTCTTGAGCAGCGTTAATGGTCTTATTTAAGTTAGCTGTTTCACAATTAACTAAACGATTAACAGAATTGCGCATATCACGGACAATCCGAATATCTTCAAACTTAAGCATCGCATTGGTAGCACCAATAATTTGCAAAAATTCCGCGATTTTTTCTGCTTCCTTAAGATAGACAATATAACCGCTGCGTCGTTCAGTTGTATGTGCATTAAGGCCAAAATGATTCATAATCTTCGCAATATCACGACTGTGTTCTTCATATAGTGAATAAATTTCAACATGGTAACGTGAAGTTTCGGGATTATTAATTGAACCACCAGCAAGGAAAGCACCCCGTAAGTAAGAACGCATCTTTTGTTCAGAACGCATAATTTCATCACACACATGCATATAAATCGTAAAACCATCTGGTGATAAAATGTTTAAATCATTTAAAATCTGATTAGTGTCATGCTTAAGACGGACAATGTATTGATTATTCTTCTTTAACTTCATCTTGCGCCGGACGAGTAATTCAGCTTCAACGTGATAATTTTGCCGTAAGAGACTGTATAAACGCCGGGCGATAGTTGGATTTTCAGTTTGTACATTAAGGACGAATTGGTGATTAACCAAACTAAGACTACCGTTCATCCGAATTAACGCTGCTAGTTCAGCACGCGCATGTTCACGATGTACGGGTAGCATGGTTAATTCCTTTTTAACTGTACTTGCATATGAGACCACTGTTGCCTCACTCCTTAGTGATTACGATTTAACCGGGCTTGTAATGCTAAGTTTACAATTTCTGTGGCGATGCGATTACCATTATGGAAAATACCGTGGTCGTGTAATTCTAAGAAATTATCAGAAATTACCCGACACCCTTGTTCACGTAAGCCCTTGAAGTCAGATTTAACTGGTTCTAAGTATTCATTGTACTTTTGCCGATCCAAGTAGTTACGTGGAATTGGTTGATTATTAACCAAGACGGTATTAATAAAGTTATGATGCAAATGTTGGTTTAATACACGCACATGATCAGCATCGGTGAAGTGTTCGGTTTCACCTTTTTGGGTCATTAAGTTACAAATATAAATTACTTTTGCTTGGGTATTAATCACAGCATCCCCAACGTTTTCAATCATTAAGTTGGGAAGGATACTAGTAAATAAACTTCCTGGTCCTAATACAATTGCATCTGCATTGGTGATTGCTTCAATAACTTGGTTAACAGCACTAGGATAAGGGTGGCGCATGGTGGGATGAGTTTCAGTTACCCATACTTTTTTAATTAGTTTACCAGCACCAGAAATTTCGGTTTCACCAGCTAACGTACTGCCATCAGCAAATTGCGCATGCAAAGTTAATGGGGTGTTTGAAACAGGATAGACCTTGCCGTCAACTTTCATCATTTTGGATAAAATTTGCACAGCATCAAAAATACCACTCTTCATTTCAGCGAGGGCAGTAATAATTAAGTTACCAATTGTATGTCCTGCTAAGAAAGCATCTTGTGATTCAAAGCGGTATTGAAAAATTTCTAGTGGTAATTCGGGTAAATCAGATAATGCAACTAAGACATTGCGAATATCGCCAGGTGGCACAATATCAATAAAATTTCGAATGATGCCTGATGAACCACCATCATCAGCGACCGTTACAATAGCGGTAATATCAACATCTTTATCCCGTAAACTATTTAAAATTACTGGTAAACCAGTACCACCGCCGATCATTACTACTTTGGGACGGTTACGCGTAGGACGTTCTTTTTTTGCTTCAAAGTTTTCCATAAAATATCCTCGATTACGTCACAGGGTTATGTTAAAAGTATAACATCCCTGGTGTGTCTTTCTCAATTATTCCAGTTTATAACTGTTTTTGCGCAACATCAGCTAAGAATTTGGCAACGTGATTTTGATAATTATATTGATTTACCCAAAAACTTTCAGCATGGACTGCATGGGGAACAATCCATAACCGCTTTGGACCAGCATTATTAGCATAGTTAATGCGGCCCATTTTAGTTAGCACATAAGCATCGCGTTCACCATGAATAAATAGAATTGGCCGGTGGTTCTTTTGCAATTCACGTTTAGGTTCAATATCACCTAAGTAAAAGCCCATCTTTTGTTTATTCATAAGGGTAGCTAATTCCAAGAATGGTTCTTGAGGAAGATGAAATTCATGGTTTAACAAGTAACCCATTTCATCCTTAAGACTTGAATAACCACAGTCAGCAACAATTGCCGAAACATTACTTGGTAATTCTTCACCGGCTGTTAATTCAACCGTACCACCACCCATGCTGACGCCGTGCAATACGATATCGCTATTTTCACCAAGGCGCTTGATAATTTGTTGAATCCAATCCAAATAATCTACTCGGTCAATCCAACCAAAGTTTAGGTATTTACCACTACTGCGGCCTTGACCACGGTCATCAGGCAATAACACGTTATAACCTAATTGATGATACATATACGCAAAATTAGCCATGGTTTCACCGGTACCACGATAACCATGGGAAACAAGGACTGCTTTATGACTACCTTCTTTAGGAACCCATGTTGCCACGATTTTATTTTGGGGATCATCAGCATGTAATTCCCATGTTTCTAAGTTTTGATGATGTAACCAATCAACATAATGATAGTAATCATTTTGATAACGCAATTTATCTTTAGCTGGTTGGGGTACTTCATTAATCCGTTTAAAGGCAAAGTTATATAACCAATCAGTAATAGCTAAATTGGCGGTTGTCGTTAGGGTAGATAGGTTTAATAGTCTTCTAGCAGTTTTATTCATTCTTGACTTCCTTCCTCATTATTCGTTAATTTAATTGCCATAATTTGGACCTGATATGCACCATTCGGAGCACTAACCGTTACAGTATCACCCACTTGATGACCAATAATGGCTTGGGCGAGTGGCGCATCATTAGCTAATTTATTATGATCAATATCAACTTCAGAATGACCAACTAATTGATAAACATCACATTCATCATCATCTAAGAATTTGATAGTAACGGTTTTGCCAATATCAGCAATACCATCATCTTCAGGATGAACAATTTCGGCATAACGTAATTGTTTGCCTAAATAACGTAACCGGCTTTCAAGATGTCGTAAGTCACGCTTGGCTGATGAGTATTCAGCGTTTTCAGATAAATCTCCCAAGGCACGGGCGGCTTGTAAAGCCTTAATTAACGCTGGCCGTGTTTTTTTGAGGTCTTCAATTTGTTGTTCAATTTGATGATAACCATGTTGTGTAATTTTTTGATAATAAACCATTATTTTTTACCTATTGTAAATAAATCTTTTTTAAATCGGCTAAATCATGTGTGCTTAAATGTAAGGCCTTAGTGAAATAGTTTTGCCAACTATGCCAACCGTCTAAAATGGTGTTAATGATAATATCAAAGGTTAATTGACCAATGCTTTCACTATTTAATTGGTTAACTAAGTTACCAACATTGTTATTGTCATTAACTTCTTGGCGTAACTTATTAATATCATCAAGTGAATTACTAAGAATAACATTAGTAAGCAAGTAATCTTCTTTAATTGTGGCCATTGGTAAACCAAGGGCTTGTTCAATTAAGATGGCACCAACACCAGTGCGGTCTTTACCAGCCGTGCAATGAAAAACTAGTGCACTATCATCAGCTGTATTTGCTAATAAGGTGGCAAATAATTTTTGATAAGCTTGCAGTGCATGGGGATCAGTTACCATTTTGATGTAAGTTTCGTCAAGTGACGTTAAGTGGGTATGATGTTCGCTAGCTTGGTGATATTCACGTACATATTCCTTGATTTTGTCCCAAATGGCGGTATTTTGATCACAATCAAATGGAAAAACCGAAGCTTGTACATAAGTACAATTAGGAATATACGGATCGTGCATTGCCATAATTTCACTATCACTGCGTAAATCAACATCATAGCGGACGCCATAAGCAACTAAGTCATTAATATCTTGCTGGGTTAAAAAATGTAATTCACCAGCGCGTAATAACTTGTGCCACCTGATATGACGATGGTCAGTTGTTGCATAACCGCCTAATTCGCGAAAATTAATGCCTTCATTTAAAGCTAATAAACGTTGTGGTTTTAACATATTTTTTTCCTCAGTATTATTTTACTCATTTTAAAACTTACTAGCATTATAAAGCTCAATTCGTTATAATTAGCATGATTATGAAGGAGATGTTTAAATGGTAGCAGAACGTGAAATGAAAATTTTCAGTTTAAATAGTAACCGGCCATTAGCTGAAAAAATTGCTCAAACCGTAGGAATTCCGTTAAGTAATGTTGGTGTTAATCACTTTGCTGATGGCGAAATTCAAATTGAAATTAATGAAAGTGTCCGGGGCGCAGATGTTTATGTCATTCAATCTGGCTCACGCCCTGTTAATGAAAACTTCATGGAATTAATGATTATGATTGATGCCCTCCGGCGTGCTAGTGCTGCATCAATTACCGTTGTTTTACCATACTTCGGTTATGCGCGGGCTGATCATAAGAACCGTTCTCGTGAACCAATTACTGCAAAGATGATTGCGAATATGATTGAAATGGATGGCGCAGCTCGTGTGGTTACCCTTGATTTGCACGCTGCCCAAATTGAAGGTTTCTTTGATATTCCGGTTGATAATTTACGCGCTATGCCATTATTAGCACGGTACTTTTTGGAAAATCACTTGATTGAAAATACCGTGGTGGTTTCTCCTGATCATACTAGTGTTAAGGATGCCCGTAAATTAGCTGAAATGTTGCATTTACCAATTGCTATTACTGATTACATTGATGGTGAAATGGACGTTATCGGCGATGTTAAGGATCAAAATGCTATCATTATCGATGATATGATTGATACTGGTAAACGGATGAGTGCAACCGCTGAAGTTTTGAAAGCACACGGTGCTCGTGAAATTTCTGTCGCAGCAACCCATGCGGTTTTCTCAGAAGGCATTGTTGATAAATTAACCATTCCTGCAATTAAACGAGTGGTAATTACGGATTCCATTAAGATTGCTCCTGAAAATCAAGTTGATAAGTTAATTCAAATTAGTGTTGGTCCACTAATTGGTAAAGCAATTAGCAATATTCACGATAATAAATCAGTTGGTTCCATTTTTACCGCTGAAGAACAAGAAATCGAAAAATTTTATCAAAATTAATTAAATTAGAAGAACTTGCTTATAATGCAAGTTCTTTTTGTTATGGGCAATATGCTATAATATACATAAATTTGAGGAAAGGATGTTCATTAATGGGTTTAACATTAAATGCATGTATTTTATTACTAAAAGAACATCATTTGTTAAAAAGTAATGCCATTCAAGATAAATTAAACATGGAAATGACCGATATTGCGTATGATTCACGCAAAATTGGTAAAAATGGCCTCTTCTTTTGCAAGGGTGATAATTTCCGTTCCGTATATTTAACAATGGCAAAGGAAAATGGTGCGATTACCTATGTTGCTGAAAAGCCTTATGTTGAAGGTAATGGCATGAATGCGTTAATTGTGGTAAATGTGCAAAAAGCAATGGCAATTTTATCAGCTGCTTTTTATAACTATCCACAAGATGATCTATTTATTATTGCTTATACAGGTACCAAAGGGAAAACAACCTCATCTTACTTCACTAAGGGAATTTTGGACGGTGCTGATGATGACCGCACCGCCTTATTCTCCACAATTGACCGGGTGGTTGGTCCTAAACCACAACAACGGTTTAAGTCTAACTTAACTACACCTGAAAGTCTTGATTTATTCCATGATATGCGTGAAGCCGTTGATAATGGCATGACACACTTAGTAATGGAAGTATCTTCACAAGCTTACTTACGGAACCGGGTATTTGGCTTAACTTATGATGTTGGCTTCTTCCTTAACATTACACCTGATCACATTGGTGTTAATGAACATCCTAACTTTGCTAATTACTTGCATTGCAAGTTACAATTATTAGCTAACTCACGTAAGTGCGTTATCAATGCTGAAACTGATCATTTTGATGAAGTTTATGCAGCAGCAACGACAACTACTAATCCTGATAGTATTTACTTATATGCCCGTGAAGAATTTCAACCAAAACGAGATGATATTAAGATTGATTTCCACTTTAAGAGTAATGAAGCTGACTTAATTACTAGCAACTTTACGATTACTACGGAAACACCAAAGGCCCAACAATTACCAATTGCTGGTGATTACCAAATTAACTTAATTGGTGACTTTAATGAAAGTAATGCTACTGCTGCTATTATTGCCAGTGGTTTAGCTGGTGTGGGTCATGATATTGCTGCTCAACAAATTCGCAATATTAAAGTTCCTGGCCGGATGGAATCAACAAATGTTCCTGGTCATGGTCGTGTTTATGTTGATTATGCCCATAATTATGCTAGCATGAAGGTTTTATTAAGCTTCTTAAAGCGTGAATATAATAACCCTCGTTTAATTGTGGTCGTTGGTTCAACTGGTGATAAGGGTGAATCACGGCGGGCTGGTTTTGCCAAGGCCTTAACTGAATACGCTACTGACGCCTTCTTAACAACGGATGACCCTGGTTTTGAAGATCCTGGTGATATTGCTCGTCAAATTGATGCCGGCATTGATCACAATAAGGTTAACGTTAAAATTGAACTCGATCGGGCCCAAGCAATTCATGATGCTATTCTTGAAAGCAAACCAGGCGATATTGTAGTCGTTGCTGGTAAGGGTGCTGATCCATATCAAAAGATTCGTGGTATTGATACACCATATCCAACTGACATGGTTATTATCAAGGACATTGCAGCTAACTTAGCTGATGAATAGTTGAAAGAGGTAACAAATAATGAAAAACTTTTTCACAGTACTTGGTGGCATGGGTACAGAAGCTACGGAAAGTTATGTGCGTTTATTAAATAAACGGACACCGGCTGATAAAGATCAAGATTATTTAGACTATATCATTGTGAACCACGCAACGATTCCTGACCGGACTGCCTATATTCTTGATCATAATCAACCTAACTTCTTCCCTGACTTATTAGAAGATGTTAAACAACAAAGTTCATTACAACCGAACTTTATGGCGATTGCTTGCAATACCGCCCATTATTTCTATGATGATTTGCAGGCAGCCACGATGGTACCAATTTTGCATATGCCACGGTTGGCTATTAAAGAATTGGCTCACAAATATCCACATGAAAAGCGGATTGGTTTAATCGCAACGGCGGGTACATTGGCTGATGGGGTTTATGATCATGAAATTCAACGCATTGGCGGTGAATTGGTAACTGGTGATGAACATGTCAAATCAATGGTAATGCGTTTAATTTATGGCTGCATTAAGGAAAAAGGCATTGTGAATGCTGAGTTATACCATGAAATTTTACAAATTATGCATGATAAGTATGAATGCAACGTGATTGTTTTAGGTTGTACGGAATTATCATTAGCCCAAGAAAAAGCACCAAATCATCCTTATAATGTCATTGATGCGCAATCAGTTTTGGTCGATAAATCAATTGAATTAGCACAAGCTTTTCGCAATGATAAAGAAAATGCACAAAGTTTAGTAAAAGAAATGTTGAAATAAAAACAACCAATTCGTGACACAACAAGTTCAAAGTTAAACTATTTTGTTTTGATAAATAGCTTGTGACTTTTAAAAAGTTACAGGCTTTTTTATTTGATGGGTAAGGTTGGAAAGATACTATGGAAGATTACGATAATCAACAAACACTATATGATCAGGTTGTTTCCCAGATGCAGGACCAAATTGCGTTATTTATGCAACCTGGTGACAAGATGAATTCGGAAAGACTATTAGCCGAAAAATACCACGTTAGTCGAAGTACAATTCGGCAGGCGTTAGATGAATTAGAATCATTAGGTTATCTTTACCGGAAGAATAACAGTCTTTATGTGAGTGATGAACAACGCCACACGTATGATTTTAGTGCAACGAGTTGGAGTAAACAGGTACGCAAATCACATAAAGTACCACATGTGCAGGTTATTTATTTTCATGATATTACTGCTAATCGTTACTTGTCACAACAAATGGGCGTTGAAGTCGGTACTCCTTTATATAAGATAAAACGCATTCGGTATGCGAATGATACCCCCATGATTGTGGAATGGAATATCTTTCAACAAGCAACGGTTCCTAATTTAAATGCACAATCATTAAATGACGTTTCTTTATATCATCTTTTAAGAGAACAATATGGTATTCAAGTTGATAGTATTGATGATGAAGTGAATGCGGCGTTAGTTAGAAATAACAGCGCACGTGATTTGAAGGTTGCTAATTACTCATTAGCATTGCACTTCTTTCGGAAAACTTATGACACTCACAAACGAATTATTATGTTTACCAATGGTTATACCCGTGGTGATCACTTTATTTTGCACTTGCATCATGATCACTATGATTACTAAAAGGAGCAATAGATGACTTATTATTTACACGCTGGGAAGTTCTTTTTACCACGACAAGTGGTTAATAACGGTTACTTAACAATTACTAATGACGGTCGTTTTGGCGACTATCATCCTAATGACTGGCAACCAACTGGTAAAGTTGTTGATTATGGTAATAATTGGATTGCGCCCGGTTTAGTTGATACGCATATCCATGGTTTATTAGGGCATGATGTCATGGATAATGATTTAGCTGGTTTGCAAGCCATGGCTCAGGGCTTATTAAAAGCTGGTGTTACTTCATGGCTTCCTACAACATTAACCGCATCATTTGCGCAAATTAATGCGGTTTGTCAGTTAATTGCGCAGCATCGTGCTGACTTAGCGGGTGCGAAAGTGCAGGGCATTCATCTTGAAGGCCCATACTTTACCGCTGAGCATAAAGGAGCACAGGACCCGCAATACTTACGTGACCCTGATTGGGATGAATTTCAACAATGGCAAACTAGCGCGCACGGCTTAATTAAGAAAATCGCAATTGCGCCAGAACGTCACCATGCCGTTGCATTTACTAAGCAAGCTATTGCTAGTGGCGTTACTGTAGCGCTTGGGCATAGTAGTGCAACTTATGAACAAGCCATGGCTTGTGTGAATGCTGGGGCGAGTGTGTTTACCCATACTTTTAATGGCATGCCTGAATTTGCACATCGGCAACCGGGAATGGTCGGTGCAGCGTTAAGTACTGCCTTAGTCGATGATGAAATTATTTGTGATGGTCATCATAATGCGCCAGCAGCCGTTCAAGTTTTAATTAATGCCAAAACGCCAGAACATGTGATGCTTGTAACTGATTGTATGCGAGCGGGGATGATGTCCGATGGTGATTATTTATTAGGAGAATTACCGGTTTATGTTAAAGATGGCATGGCACGGCTTAAACATGGTAATAACTTGGCTGGTAGTATTTTACAACTAAAAGACGCGGTGAAAAACGTGGTGAAATGGAACCTAGTAACGCCACAAGATGCAATCATGATGGCTAGTTATGTTCCGGCCAAAAGTGTTAAAATTACTGATAAATGTGGGATGATTTTACCAGGTCGGGCTGCTGATTTTATTGTGTTGCAGCCTGATATGTCATTAATCGCTACATACTTAGATGGTGTTTTACGCTATCAAGCCTAATGGAGGACACAAAATGAAAAAAGTAATCGTTGATGAACCGGTTTTTGAACTTTTTCCTGAATTACAACTTAATTTACTAACAGTGCATGGCATTGATAATCATAGTACTGATGCTAGTGAAGCTTACTTTACTAAATTATTAGCTGATGCAACGACTGCTGCTCATAAGTTTTTGACTAATGATACTTTTCGGCTTAATCCCGTGGTTGACCAATGGCGGCAAGCCTACCGGCAATTTAAAACTAAGAAAGGCGCACGCTCATCAATTGAAGCTTTATTGAAGCGGGTTAGTCAGGGCCACGTTTTTACACCAATTAATCCGTTAGTTGATATTTATAACAGTATTTCATTGGAATTTGGCGTGCCTGCTGGGGGCGAAAACTTGGCCAAAATTGTCGGTGACATGCACCTAGGCATCGCTAAAGGTGGCGAATCATTCTGGCCATTGGGAGCTGATGAAGATGAACCAGCTTTACCAGGTGAAGTATGCTACATGGATGATGATGGTGCGATTTGCCGTTGCTTTAACTGGCGTGAAGCCCAACGGACGATGCTAACACCTGATACTACTGACGCAGTTTTGGTAATTGAATCAATTAATAATGAACAACGCCAACGGGCTGAAGCAGGCACACAAGTCTTAAAACAACGGCTTGCAAACTACTTCAAAGTTACCGCACAACCATTTGTTATTAATCATAATAATCCGAGTGCTGAATTAGATTATTAGTGTTTTAATATTGTAAATGAGCATTTATAATATAACTATATATTCACCAAGTAAGGGCAAATCAAGTGAAAGAGATGTTTAGATGAAGCTAGATGAAAAAATCGTTGCAACTATTTGCGGACATGATATTAAGCAATTTACATTGATTAATGACCATCAAACAAAAGTTGACGTTTTGAGTTGGGGTGCGTCATTACAACATTTTAGTGTTACTGAAAATGGACATGAACAACCATTAATCATTAGTTATCCAAGCGTTGAAGGATATCTTGATGATCATTGGAAATTATGTAAAGCTGTTGGACCAGTAGCAGGCCGCATTGATCGCGCTGCTTTTGATATCAATGGCCATCATTATCAGTTACAACCAAATGATAATGGTAACTTGTTACATAGTGGTTATCATGGCTTTAGTGATATTAATTGGGATGGTCATATTAACATTAATGACGATAAGATGGAGGTTGTGTTAAACCATCATTTTAATCCAGCTGACATTGGTTTTCCGGGGCATGTCGATGTTACTATGACCTATTGTTTAGATAATAATGACCGTTTGTTTATTAAGTGGCGGGCGGTAAGTGACCAAGCTACTTTATTTAATCCAACGGTACATACTTATTTTAATATTGGTGATCAAACCAATTTAGATGGTCAAAAACTACAAATTAATAGTCAATACCGGACAGCTTTGCGTGAGGATAAAATTCCGACTGGTGCTTTGAATGATGTTACTGATACACCATTTGATTTCCGTAAGGGTGTTTTGCTTGGTGATGCTTTACAAGCTTTGCATGATCAAACGGCACAAATTCCATTTGATGATGTTTTCCAAGTTACACCAAGCTTAACTAAACCAGTAGCAGTTTTAAGCACAGCTGAACGGCGCGTTAAAATTTACTCTGATCGTAATGGCTTAGTAGTCTTTACCGCTAACCCACTTGATGGTCATGCACAAGCACAACACCAGTTTAATGCTGTTGCCCTAGAAGCACAGACATTACCTGATGCAATCATGATGGCTTTGGTGACATTGTGTTACCACCAAATCGTGCTTATCAATGTCACATTGTTTACCAATATGAAAAGTTATAATGATTAAAAATGTGCCAATTAACTTGGCACATTTTTAGTATGAGCGTTTTGCTTAACATAAAAAGGCAAAGCTGTTAATATAATAAACACAGAGGAACAGCGATGATTGATTATTTGGAGAAGAAGC